>DAOURZ010000006.1 GCA_030627475.1 Deltaproteobacteria bacterium
ATTCCTGCGGTTAAAATTTGCGTCTTCCTTGAACTTGAAAAAATTTTATAGTTTTCGTTCGGGCACTAAATATACCACTGAAGCCGGCGAGCGGAATTGAACCGCTGACCTGCTGATTACGAATCAGCTGCTCTGCCATCTGAGCTACGCCGGCATAATTTGTTGAAAACAAAATTTAAGTTTCAGGATTTAATTTTTAACTATCTGTTATAACAAAATAATATGACGGCTTAAAACTTAACTCCGGAAACTTAACTCCTTCACACATGAATGGATTACTTTTTTTATGAGCCAAAATCAAGAAAATATTACATTTAAATCTTTGATTAATCAAATTCCTCACAGGGATTGTGGAATAGATTGTATTGGATTGTCCGGATCTGATGCGGCATTTTTTGTATCAAGGTTGTATCCGGAACATGAAATGCCTTTGATTGTGATAATGCCTTCGCAAAAACAAGTCGAAATATTTATAAATGACCTGTCTTTTTTTATAAATGAATTCGAACTGCATGTAACAGACTTTCCACCTTACAATATATTACCTTTTAAAAAACTGTCTTACCATAATGAAACAGCGGCAAAAAGGATCAGTACGCTTTACCGGATTAGTAATGATGAATCGCCTTTAATTGTTGTTACTACTGTTAGCGCTCTTTTGCAAAAGCTTATTCCCAGACAGGAAATTTGCAACTATGCTGAGCTTATTATGGCGGGTGAAGATATAGATCGTGATAATTTGATCGAAAAATTGATTTCCGGCGGATATGTCAGGTCAGCGATTGTAGAAGAACCCGGTGATTTTTGTATAAGAGGCGGCATTTTTGATATATTTTCTCCACTCTATCCGGATCCGCTCAGGATAGAACTTTTTGGAGATACAGTAGATTCATTGAGGTTTTTTTCAGCAGCAACCCAGAGAACTGTAAAAAGTATCAGGGAAGCAGTTATTCTTCCGGCAAGAGAAGTAATTTTGAAAAAAGAATCTATGGTTCAAATGATCAGCAGAATCAGACAGCAGGCATCAGAACTTGACATACCCGTAACCAAGGTTAGAGATATTGTTGACACTATCAAGAAGGAGGGAGTTTTCGCAGGAATTGAAGGCTTGATCCCGCTGATTTATCCAAAGCTTGATACTTTTTTTGATTATGTTCCGAATAATGCAAATTTTGTTCTAATAGAACCAAAAAATCTTGAAAATATTGCCATTGAATCACAAGAGCAAACAAAAATAAACTACGAGAATGCCTGCATGGAAAAAAGGCTGTGTGTTGAGCCGAATTCTCTTTATCTGAGATGGTTAGAGCTTAAAGAAATTCTTTTAAAAAACAAGCCGCTATCATTAAAGATGCTTCCTGTATTAAGCGAGAGCCGGGACAAGGGGATAACTTTTCCGCAGTATAATTTATCAGTGATAAACAACACCCCTATCAACGAGCAGCTTAAGTGTCGTCGTGGGGATGAGAAACAGTATTTGCCTCTAGCTGACTGGATTAATGACAAGAAGCGTTTTGGATATACCACGGTTATTGTTTGCAGCAACAGGGCACGTGCCGGCAACCTGGAATCCATTCTTTCACCATATGGTATTCAAACCAGGTTTGTTGATAGTTTCCAGCATGTTGAACCCGACATAAATTGTGTTTATATATGTTATGGCGTTCTTTCATCCGGTTTTGTCATGCCCGATTTATCTCTCGCCATTATCACGGAAAATGAAATATTTGGAAAACAGCATAGAAAAGCAAAACACAGGCAGCCTATACAAGTTAAAGAGCTTTTATTTGAAGATCTGAAAAAAGGAGACTTTGTTGTTCATACAGAACACGGCGTGGGTAGATTTGATGGTCTGGTAAAATTGAAGATAAACGGAGCGACAAATGATTTTCTGCTTATTTATTACAGGAATGAGGATAAACTCTATCTTCCTGTAGAACGTATGAACATGGCGCAAAAATACATTGGAGTTGATGGAATACAGCCGATTCTTGACAAAATGGGCGGTAAATCATGGGATCGAATTAAAAAAAGGGTTAAGAAATCGGTAGAGAAAATTGCCGGTGAGCTTCTCAAAATCTATGCAGAGCGTAAAGTTAATAAAGGCTATGCTTATAAAGATATAGAAAGTTATTCCAGGGATTTTGAGTCCGGTTTTTCATATGAGGAAACAGATGGCCAGCTTAAGGCGATAGAGGATGTGCTGCATGATATGCAGCAGCCAAGTCCGATGGACAGGCTGGTATGTGGCGATGTGGGGTACGGTAAAACAGAGGTTGCACTTCGCGCATCGTTTATGGCTGCGAATAACGGAAAACAGGTTGCTATACTGGTTCCAACTACAGTTCTTGCGGAGCAGCATTTTTTGACCTTTTCCGAACGATTCAAACATTATCCTTTTAATGTGTCATGCCTGAACAGGTTTAGAACTACAAAAGAACAGCGTGACATTATAAATGATCTCAAGACCGGCAAAATAGATATTATTATCGGAACTCACAGACTTTTGCAAAAAGATGTAGATTTTAAAGATCTGGGCCTTTTTATTCTTGATGAAGAACAGCGTTTTGGTGTTAAGCAAAAAGAAAAGTTGAAAAAAATAAGGACAACGATTGATGTTCTCGCATTAACAGCCACGCCCATACCCAGGACTCTTCAAATGTCCTTGCTTGGGATGCGCGACATAAGTATTATTTCAACCCCGCCTGAACATCGCCATTCCATTATAACCTATATTGCGGAGTTTGATGATGTGATTATTGCGGAAGCTATAAGAAAGGAGTTAAAAAGGGACGGTCAGATATTCTTTGTTCATAATAATATTCGTAATATATGGTCAATTGCAGAGCATTTAAAAAAACTGGTACCTGAGGTCCGGTTGAGTGTTGCGCATGGCCGTTTAAGCGAAAATGAGCTGGAAAGAGAAATATTTAAGTTTATGAAAAAAGAAATAGATATGCTGGTGTGTACAACTATAATTGAGTCAGGCATTGATATTCCTTCAGCCAATTCAATATTTATCAACAGGGCTGACAGGTTTGGATTGGCCCAGATTTACCAGCTTCGCGGTCGTGTTGGAAGAGCTGATGAGCAGGCATATGCATATCTGTTTATTCCGGAAGAAAGCACATTGACTAAAGTTGCCAGGAAACGTCTTAAAGTGCTGATGGAGCATAGTGAGCTTGGGGCGGGCTTTCAAATAGCCATGAGTGATTTGAAAATCAGGGGAGGCGGTACAATACTTGGTGCTTCACAGGCAGGTCATATCGCTGCGGTCGGATATGACACTTTTCTTGAGTTGATGAAAAATTCAATGTCTGAACTGAAAGGAGAAACAGTCGTAGAAAGTCTGGAGCCGGAGATTAACTTAACCCTCTCTGCTTTTATTCCTGAAAATTTTATCCCTGATATTGATCAGAGACTTTCATTTTATAGAAGGCTGGTAAGGCTGACTGATTTAAAAGAATTATCCGACGGGAAGGCGGAATTGATTGATCGATTTGGGGCTTTACCGGATGAGACTGCCAATCTTTTTTTAAAGATTAAGCTTAAGCTTTTATCCATAAAAGCTGGAGTAAAAAGGCTTGACCTGACAGGACAACAGCTTTTACTTCGTTTTTCAACAATTCACCAAAAAAATTCCTTTGGAATAGTTGACATGATAGTTGCAAAACAAGATTGTTTTAAGGTTACACCAGACCATATTTTTAAAGCCAGGCTTTCAGCAGGCAGTATAAAAAGTCTTTTAGTTCAGGTCGAAAATATCTTGAAAGAAATAGCCCTGCAGGTTAACGGATGAGTGACTGTTCAGGAACGTGTGACGAAATAGCTTCCCACACTATGCATCACAGATTCAGACCGCCTTTGCCAAATCTCAAATCCCAGACATATTGAAATAGCTCGCTATTCCATCAACTTTTGTGATCTGTGCCCATATTTGAGATTTGGGCAAATTCGACCCAAATCTGTGCGCCTACTTGGGGAAGTTCATTCGTCCACATTCCTGAGTATCAGATCGGAATACTCAGACATTTCAGCTTCAAATTTTTCAAAGCGAACGTCAAGAGAATTGGTTAATAAATCTTTATCACTTTCATAAAGAAAGGAATATTTAATGCTATTGTACACATACTTCTTCACCATTTTATAGCCTGGTTTATATCTTGCGGCTAACAAAACGTATTCGCCAGTTAAATTGTTCCTGGAAATTCCTGAATCGTCCGTACATATAACTATTGGGACATCATATGCAGAATATATTAGATAAGGGTGATCCCTGCCCTTAACTCCTAATATAAATTCATTGCTGGTAAAACAGATTTCTACTACTGACTTCTCTTTGATTTCCTTCAACAGGTTAAGGGCTTCTTCTTCATAAGGCAAATCCACGCCATGCCCAATCCTCTGAGCGCCAGCGATATATATAGCCTGAGAAATATGGAACTTCAGGTTTTTCGGGCGTACCATGCCAAGAGTAAGTTCACCCGCGTGTAATGCTCTGTTAACATTTGGGAATTTCTTTTTTAAGTATGCGAACATCTGCATGTGTAAATTGTAATCCTCAATTGCAACCACGCCATTTTCAGGGCCCACAATATTAACACCTACTAAAAGATCGGATTGCTCAACAGCCTTAAATGCTGAATATAGAGCTGAAAACACTATGCTTGGTGAACTGTTTCTGGATGCATATGTTTGATAACGCATCATAAATTGATCATCGTCTATACCCTTGTGAGCATTGTCAATTGTCTTAATGAACTCATAAACCTTATTATTAAACGTATCATCTGCGTCTATTTTTGAAGATAGTTTGTCCAGAAGCAATAAAACAGCTTTATTGCCGGCAGCTTTTCTAATCTTTTGATCAAACGATGTGTCCGGATATGAATAACCAACTGACTTGAGCATGATCTCAATAAAGCTGACATTTTCTTTTATAGCCCGCTCTCTTAAAATCATTAGTCCTTCGTTGTAACGCTTTGAAATCGGCCCAAAATAACTAAATGTATTAAAAAAACTGGCATCTGGCGGTAATTGTGGATGGTAATGGTTTTGGTAATCTTTGTCAGACCAAAGTGTTAACAGTTTTCTATAAAGCCTGGTGTCAGAACGTAATTGATCAACTGAAATACTACTGTTCGTCTTAGCCTTGCTGATATTAAGTGTGTTTTTGTCTATCCAATAACCAGCGACTTCGACCCAATCTAAATATGTTTCCGCATAAATGCTTCCCGAATAGTGATTGTGTAAGTCTCCTCCCTTTGGCATTTTAGAAAAGAAAAGGTTAAGTTGAGCAGTATTCGGGGACTTTCCTTCAATCAATTCTTTGTAAAGCAATGCGGTCTTGTCTGCATTATCCGGATCAGAGTTCAATTTTATACCGATAGTTGAACATCCGACGATTGTGAAAATTACAACAATAAATATAGCTGATCTAAATTTCATATACTCCCCTATTAAGAGCCTATTTCAGTAGGCCATGCACGTATGGTTCGTGCCCTTCCAACTGGCCTTTTTGGTCGCGTTTAGTCGCCTACTGAAATAGGCTCTTAATGGATGGCCCCATGCCCAATTCAATCAGCCGTTTCTGAGTTTACGAAATCGGAAATTTGAATTCGACTCAAGACCTTATTTAAAATAAAAATTCGGTCTGGCTGAGATAACGATGTCGCAAGATACAACGTAAGAGGTCGGGTTGCCTGGAATTGGCACAAGCGATTCCAAACCAAAAGCAGCCATGCTTGATACGGTGATACGGAATTTGGTAAGGGATTTTGCAATACTAACGCGGTTATTCCCTCGCACAGCTTGTCCTCGAAAAACTTGAGCCGTTCTTCGGCAGCAAGTAGTCGATCACGAAGAATTGCTTCAGATCGATCAAGAGCCTCTGCTGCCGCGACATTACGCGCCCGACGCAAAGTAGAGTGCGCCGGTCTGGTATCTCCCTTCCGCAGAGCGTCCATAGCCTTCAAGATGCGTCCTCGCAATGAGGATATCTCAGAACCTTCAGATAAGCGGAGTGAACTCATAGTTTTCTCCGCCTCTTCAAGCCACTTCAGTACATTGTCGGGGAAATTGACTTCTCCCCGCTGATACTGATCCATCAAGGGAGCGAAGGAACTCAGGCAAGCACTGATTTTTTCGATTTGAACGCAGAGAATCATTATTCTACTCCGGTGTCAGTTTAGAGACTTGCTTTCCATCACATTCTTCAGTTACCCATTCCAGGCCTTCCTCATGCAAAACCATGTCCAGGCGGGTAACCGTATCCGATCCGCCACCAGTATTTTTAACATCAGCGGTGTTTACCGACACATAAAAATCAGGGGGGATGCTGATGGCTATCACAGTCTTCTTCTCTGCGGCATGGCGGACATTGTGGATCAGTCTAATAGTAATTTCATGTCCCATCAGTTCCTGAATAGTTTTGTTAGCCCGTTCAGGATCAAGTTTACTGCCACGATCCATAGTTTTTTTGTAAATATATCCGGATATAATTTCAGTCAAGACTTTGCGAACCACGTCTTCAGCCACTTGTCCGATTTTTTCCCGTAACGAGGCATCTGATGGGGTATCACCCTCCATTAGATTCAGATCGACATAGGCATTCTCTATGGCATCGGTGAGCTGTGTTTCAATACGTTGAAACACGTTTTCCTGTAGTGCTATATTCAGGATCTTTTCAAAACGACCGGTAAGTTCTTCTTCGCCCGGTTCGAATATAATTCTTTGTTGTTTTTTGAGGCTTTTTATGTCCGCAAATTGCTTCTTGGCACCGTCAATGGCTTTCTGCAAGTTATCGACGACCGATTTGGCTATGTCGATAGCTGGATTTCGTACAGCGGGCACAGCTGGGATAACCTCCGATATTATGATAGGAAGGCTAATGCTGACGTGTTTAATCCGCAATCTCGGGATCGGCATTCCTTTTAATAATTCATGCTGATTGTAATAATAAGCGATGCGCATGGCTTCCATGTCTGCCACACTGCGTGCGTAGGCCACCCCAGAAACCAAGCCGCCGATCACCTCTGAAAATCGATGTTTATGCGGGTTGTCCATATTTCAAGCTCCAGTAATGATGAAAGTCACTGGGCGTATCCGCCCAATGACTTTTCGATAATAGTAAATGGTGATTAGTTCGATCAGCGCAAGCTATAAGCGAATTAGTTATGGCGTTTGCTATGGAATTGCCCCTCCCACTATAAGACTATAGCTTAATATCAAGGCTCTTATTGATGATGCTTTCCGGCGGTGCAGTGTCCAGAGTTATTGTGGCAGGTACAGCGGCTGCAGTGTCTGTAGCGGGTGTAGCGGGTGTGGATTCCACTACTTTGTATGTAGTGCCAGCGTACTCGAAGGTGTTATCCGCCTTGATCAAAGAGAAGTCTGCGCAGTCGACAGTGATCTTTTTATCAGTTGAATTAAGGGTAGTTACCACCGCTCCGCAAGTCAGCAGTTTGTAGGCGGTTTTCTCCTGAATGCTGTTTTCCAGCAAGGTGAGAATACGTTCGGTGCCGGCGGGCATGTCTTGGTTAGCGGCCTCCACTCGTACATGCATATCAAAGGTGCGTTCCTCCTTATCCGAGGAAGCCGTCGTTCGCTGGTATGAGGTTTTGGAAGTCACTTTTGCGGATGCGAACCAGAAACCACCGCCCGCTGAGGCATCCACCTGCTGTTGGAAGTTGCTTGAAGTATTCGATTCGGTTGTCGAAGTAATCTTGGCGTTGAATTCAATAACTGCGTTTTTGATGGTAATGTATGGCACAGGCAGCATGGTGATAAAAGGCAACGTCAGAGTAAATTCCTGGTCGCTTCCATCATCATTCTTACGATTGTAAGTAAAATCAACATTGACGACCTTGCCATCTTTGTCGAACCCGACTTCCTTGATGAAGTTGGCGGTGCTGATTGCAGACTTAGCTTGAGATTCAACAATGGCATTCAGTGGGCCACCGATCAAATTGGCAAAGTCTAAACTGGCTAATTCTTTTCCTGATACTGGCATGATGTTATCCTCCTAATTGAGTTAAGGAACGTGGACGAACTAACGATATTGATATTTAGACATGTACACTAAAAAATAGTTTCTTGAATACATCTTAGGGCTACCAACGTAAGACTGGACAGCCTGTAAATTGAATCAGTTAGCAACTCATAAGATTTTGCTTGATTGTGAAATTACCATGTGGAAAGTGTCCCGCTTTAAGTTGGCAGTCGAGTCGAGTCAATTAAATTTTTAAAGCAAGGTTTGTGCCGTGATTCAATAAAATCTATAGTAACGAAGGTATTCATGTATAATATAAATAGGTTGGAAAATAGTTTTATAAAAGGATAGTAATAAGAAATGGCTATTTTTTGCAATATGCCAAAAAAGTAAAGGTCTTTTATAGAAAAAATAATCGTACTACTTACTGCGAAGGGAAACTTTTAATAATGTGCAAATTGCAATAATATATTTCGGTATTTTTGCAATATGCAAAAAAAAGTAAAGGTCTTTTATGGAAAAAATAATCGTACCGCTTACTGCGAAGGGAAACTTTTAATAATGTGCAAATTGCAATATAGGATATCATCCCGATTCGTCCACGTTACTTAGTTCAGGTCAAAAACACCTTGAAAGAGATAGACCAGCATGTTAGGAACGTGGACGAATTAACTTCTCCCTCGTAACGAGGGAACAAACCGTGAACCATGCATGAACCGTTACTTTATTATTTAATGAAAACATTCTGTAAGCTATCTTCAATATTAACAGTTTTATTGATTTTATCTGTATTGTCAGGTTGTGCCGAACCTGAAGACAGACATGAGAATGAATATCTGATTCGGGTCGGCGAAAGAATTACGACTATAGATGATTTTAACATGGCTTTCGAGATAGTAAGGGCAGCTTATCCTTATAATGCATTGAAGAGTTCAGCGTACTTGAAAAAAGCCCGGTTAAGTCTCTTGAATCAGTTAATTGAACAAATGATTATTCTGGAGAGAGCCGGAGAGCAAAATATCTGCATTTCCGATTCAGAGGTTGAAGAGGTTATAGCGGGGATAAAAAAAGATTATCCTGAAGGTGAATTTGACAGGACGTTACTTGAGTATGCTATATCATATCAATTCTGGAAAGAGGCATTAAAGAATCGCTTGCTTATAGAAAAAGTTATCATAGCGGAGTTGGAGGAAAAAGTTGTAATAACTCCGAAAAGTATATCGGAATATTATGATAGAAATTATGATAGATTTTTTTTAAATTTTGATTCAAAAGAGGGTTCGTCAAATATGAATGAATTTCTTATAAAGCACCTACGTAAAGAAAATGCTGAAAAAGCTTATAATGGCTGGATTAAAAAACTCAGAAAAAATTCTAAAATTGAGATAAACAGAGAGCAATGGGAAAAAATTAATTGTGGATAAACTATCAGAACAAATATTTTGTAAAGCTTTTTATGTCCGGCACTTTTTTATTTTTTGCGCCTTTTGTTTTGTTATGACTGCTGATGTACAGAGCGCAGAAGTTGTTGATCGAATTGTTGCCGTTGTTAACGATGATATAATTTTACTTTCCGAATTTGACGAGTCGTTTAAGCCATATGCTGATAGAATAATGGCGCCTGGTTATTCGCTTGATGAGAAGCGCCGGAGGCTATTCAACGCTCGGAAGGAAATTCTCAACCAGCTTATTGATCAAAAACTTACTGATCAGCAGATAAAGCAATCTAACATTACAGTCAGAAATGATGAGATAGATGGTGCAATAGAGCGTTTAAAAGAAGCAAATTTTTTTACTGATGAAGAGCTCATTGAAATGCTGGGTGCAGAGGGTTTGACTCTTGAGGACTATCGTAAGCGTATAAAGAATCAGATTCTTCAGGCTAAACTGGTTAATTTTGAGATAAAATCCAAAATCGTAATTACAAAAGAGGATATAGAGTCTTACTACAAAAGCCACAGTGACAAGTATGGCGGCATAAAGAAATATCGCCTCAGCAACATAATTATGAAAGTCCCTTCTTTTGCTTCTGAAGAAGAGAAGCTTGTCGTATTGAAAAAAATGGAGATGGTTTTAACAGAATTGGAGAAAGATAAACCTTTTGACAGCATAGCCGACATTTACTCTGAATCATCATATTCCAGCGATGAAGACGGTCTGGGTTTATTTGAACTTAAAGAACTCTCTCCCGGAATACAAGAATCAATAAAAGATCTGAAGACAGGTGAGTTTACGCCGGTAATTGATACTGATCAGGGGTATCAGATATTCTATATTAAAGAGATTGTCGATATTCCGGGAAAATCGATTAAGAAGGCATCTCTTGAGATTGAAGACATGCTTTATAAAGCAATAGTCGATAAAAAATTTCGTTCGTGGATAGATAACCTTCGAAAAATATCGCATATAAAAATTATAAAATAGATCGGAAATTAAGGGGTCAAGGTTATAATATATGATTGAAGATAAAGACTCTCTTTCATTTGGGCGATATCTCAAGTCGATAAGGCTTGCGAAAGGAATCGGTCTGAAAGAAATTTCAAATGAGACAAAGATCAGAATGGATATGCTCCTTCTTATTGAGAAGGATGATCTTGCCGCACTACCTGTTGAAGTTTATGTAAAAGGTTTTTTGCGAGCTTACTCAAAGGCTCTTGGTGCCGATGAGAAAGAAGCAGTCCGTCGTTATGAGTTGAGCAGATTTGTTTTAAAGAAAACCGACGGATATGAAACCAATCTGGAAAAATTTAACAGTAAATTTTGGATCCGTATTATTTTGTGTGTTGGAATATTGCTAACTATTATTGTTTTATCTATATATTCAAGTTTACTTTTTCAAGAACAGACATCATTAAATGGCCAGGCTAATCAACAAATAGCCGGAAAAAATATACAGAAGAATTCCATCAAATTTTCTAATGATTTAGGAACAAAGTCCCGGTAAAAAGATTATGCTGAGTGAACGCAATAAAATACTTGTTGAAAGCATCAAAAGATTGTTGAGAAGAAATGCTACAACTCATCTCCGCAAAATTGTAGACAAAACACATGCGGCTGATATGTCTGTTGTGTTCCGTTCTTTATCACTTCTTAACCAGCACAAGCTCTTTGATATGATAAAGGAAGCACAGCAAAAGGGCGCCCTTTTCAGCGAGCTTGATGAAGATATCTTCTCTATCTTCATAGAAGATATGGATTTGGACGAAATTGTCGAAATTCTGGAACAAATGCCTACAGATGATGTTGCCGATATAATAGGACGGCTGCATATAGAAAAGTCTGATGCCATCCTCGAAAAAATGAAAAAAGAGGGGTCGGAAGAGGTTGAAGACTTACTGCGATATGGAGATGATACTGCCGGCGGTATCATGGTTCCGGATTTTATTGCCTTGAAGGAAGATACAACCGCAAAAGAGGCAATCAAGTCGCTGCAGAAAGAGCATCTTGATGTTGAGATGCCTTTTTACCTGTATGTTGTGGATGAATATGGCAGGCTTGTAGGCGTGAGTTCATTAAGGCAACTCGTTGTAGTCCATCCCGAAACTCCCCTTAAGCAATTTATGACAACTGATGTTTTTTCCGTTGAAACAGGAATGGATCAGGAAGAGGTGGCCAAGATAGTTGCCCGTTATGATATTCTTGCAGTGCCTGTTGTCGATGATACAAACAAGCTGGTTGGTATAGTTACCGTCGATGATATTATTGATATTATCAGAGATGAGGCGACGCAGGATATATTGAAAATGGCAGGAGCGGGTGAGGAATTTATCGAAACCCAGTCTGTTCTTAAAAGCACGAGGATTCGTTTGCCCTGGTTATTTGCAAGCTGTATTGGTGGTATAATTGCATTTTTTATTATTAGTCGTTTTGAAGGTACTTTGAGCAAGCTCGCTTATCTTGCGGCTTTTATCCCTGTAATCATGAATATGGGTGGAAATGTCGGCACCCAGTCTTCCTCTATTGTTGTACGTGGTCTTGCAACAGGGCAACTCAATGTAAGAGATATCTGGGCTGTCGTTTTTAAGCAACTATCCGTCGGTTTTATCCTGGGCGTGATATATGGTTTTCTTATTGGCATGGTGGCTCAATTTCGTTATGATACCTGGGCACTTGCGCTGTCCGTTGGTCTTTCCGTTATCTGTTCCATGACTCTTGCCGCCCTGCTTGGCTCTGTGGTACCAATGGCTTTTGCGAGAATAAATGTAGATCCTGCCATAGCCTCCAGTCCTTTTGTAACAACATCTGTCGACATTATCAGCGTCTTTTTCTATTTTGAGATAGCTACAACCCTACTTGGTCTTTAATAAATGTCAAGTTTTTCTACACCCGCCATCGTTCTCCGTCGCATTGATTTTGGTGATTATGATTTAATAATTAATTTTTTTACGTTAAACAAAGGAAAAGTTTCAGTAATTGTAAAGTCAGCAAAAAAAAGTGTTAAAAGATTTGCAGGAATTCTCGAACTATTTTCTGTTTTGGAAATAGTTTGCAGCCCCGGACGCGGCAAAGGGTTGCTTGTTCTGCAGGAGGCAACATTAAAACAATCGTTTTCAAAAAGCAGAGCAGATATAGTTAAAATTGCATATGCAAGCTACTGGGCTGAATTGATTAATATATGGATGGAAGATGGTAAAAAGCAGGTTCAAATATATCAACTTTTTCAGCACGTTCTTAGAGAACTGGATCTTGGCTATATGCCCCGGAAGACTCTGAGTATAATTTTTCAGATCAGATTTATTAAAATATCCGGTTTTTGTCCGGATTTAACGCAATGCGGCAACTGCCGAATTAAGATAGAAGAGATCAAGAAAGGAAGAATTGCTTTTGATATTGTTAAAGGCTGTCTTATTTGTGACAGATGTTCTTCTCCTGCGTTAAATAAAATATATCTTTCCAGGGGAACAATAAAACAGTTATTATGGGTTGAAAACGGTGATTTAAAAAAGGCGGGAAGGATCAGGTTTACAAAAACAGCTTTAAGTGAGGGGTTGAAATTTTTAGAGGCGTTTGTACCTTATCATTTGGGAATAATGCCTCGAAGCTTGAAATTCCTGAGGCAAATAAGAGGCACTAATGATTATGTTCACAGTTCACAGTTTCCGGTTCACGGTTAACATACTTGAGTTGTTGCATAATTCATTAAAACAACCATAAACCGTGAACACTTGTCTATCTATGTATAAGGATATTGGAAACATACTTGAATCAAAGAATATTGAGGTGTCTGTACCATGCAGAATCGACATGGGAGGAACCCTGGATATCAGTACTTTTCATTATCCGCTCAGGCATTTTTCCCCTTGCACATTTAACATAGCATTAGATTTAAGGACGAGGGTTTGCCTTTCGGCGTATAATAAAGGCATGGTAAAAGTATCTTCAAAAGGATTTAAAACTGCCGAATATCCAATTGATACAGTTCCTTTTGATCATCCTCTCGGGCTTATGTTTGCAATTGCAGCTTATTTCGGGGTCAAAGGTGTCCATATCCGGATTGAATCTTCGTCACCACCGAGAAGCGCCCTGGGAGGATCTTCTTCAGCGGCGGTCGCTCTTATTGCTGCGTTTTCAAGGGTCTTTGAAAAAATTGGCGCAAGCAGCCTTTTGTCAAGAAAGGATACCGCCATGCTTGCATATGCTATTGAGGGAAGTGTTGCAGGCGTGCCGTGCGGTCTTCAGGATCAACTGGCTGCTGCTTATGGAGGAGTGAATACATGGTATTGGCTTGACGGAATTAAAAGCCCTTGTTTCAGGAAAAAAGCTGTTTATCGGAAAGATTTTTTAAAGAACTTTGAGAAACATCTTTTATTAGCCTATTGTGGAATTCCGCATGTATCAAAGGATATTAACGGAAAGTGGGTAAAGCAGTTTCTTTCAGGAAAATACAGGAAATGCTGGGTAGAAATAATTGCCCATACGCATAGATTTGTCGATGCTTTAATTAAACGCGATTTTAAATATGCGGCTGAATCAATGAACGAAGAAATGGCTTTAAGGAAAAAGATGACACCGGAAGTTCTTGATTCAATGGGTGAAAAGCTTGTTGATTCGGCAGTTGAGAATAATTGCGGTGCAAGATTCACTGGCGCTGGAGGAGGAGGCTGCATATGGGCAATCGGTAAAATCGAAGATATTGCAACATTAGAAAAAAAATGGGAATATATTCTTTCAGAAAGAGAAGAAGCTTATATGCTTGATGTAAAGATAGATTCTAATGGCCTGATCATTGATAGCTGATAATTAAACAAATTGTTATGAACTCATTACAACTCTGTCTGAAGATTGCTTGCAGTCCAAGCATGCTGGAAATACTCTCCATAAAAATATTTAAATAGCTAAAATAAAAGGAGGCCTCATGGCCAAAGGAAAAAATGCTCAAAAGTCAGAAAAGAAAAAATCAGAAAAAACGTTGAAAGAAAAGCGCAAAGAGAAAAAAGATAAGAAATCCAAAAAGGGTATGATTTAATTCTTTAATCAAATGAGTTTTGCGACGAATAGGCCTGTCACGGATTGATACTTAAGATGTGCATGAAGAAAAACAACTACGAACAAATGTGAGAGGGTCTCATAACAACACACTTAACTCAGACGGCTGATACCGATGCGTTTTGACTGAATTTACAGTAAATCAAATTTTGAGCTTCCCATAAGGCGTTGGAAATTAACTCGCCGCTGGTTAGCTTTGCATTGCACCCTAATGAAGGTCGTGGACTGACTCCCAGTTCGTCTAATTCCCAAAGAATTGCCTGATCGCCGCAAAAGAGTTCTTGGTTGTAGAGGCTGAGTCTCACCATCTTGACAATTTTTTCAACCTCACGAGGCACATATTGACCCAGGTTTTTCACCATTGAGAAACCTTTGTACTGCCCATGCCCGTTTTTGCTGAATGTCTTTGCTCATGAGCCCCTCCTTATAAATTGAATCGTGTTCATAGGCATAAACGATATGGGTACTAAATTGTCAAAGAACTTATTCTTACATGGAAATTCCTATACTGGTACATTATGAAAACAGAAATTCTTGCCACAGGTGATGAAATACTGACAGGGGCTGTAATTGACAGCAATTCTGCCTATATTGCTCAAAAAATGGAAGAAGCGGGTCTGGAGGTTGTGCGTCATGGATGCGCGGGTGATAACATTGAGGCTGTTGCAGCTATTTTGAAAGAGATAAGCGCGCGTGCCGATCTGGCAATAATTACAGGTGGACTGGGTCCTACATCAGATGATATTACAGCAGAGGCAGCCGCAAAATCGGCAGGCGTTGAGCTTGTATTTGAAAGAAAAGCAATGTCTTGTATTGAAAATTTTCTTAAAACACAAAAACGCGAAGTTATTGCTTCCAACAAGAAACAAGCCATGGTGCCGGAAGGCGCTGAGTGTCTTTTCAATGCTGTTGGGACAGCCCCGGGCTTTGTGCTTAAAATCGGCGTGTGTTTGTTTTTCTTTATCCCGGGGGTTCCTTCTGAAATGCGCTGGATGCTTGCAAACGGGGTTCTGCCCTGGATAAATAAGCTTCAGAAGGAAAAAAACTTTAGTCTTGTAAAGACCATATCAACATTTGGTTTGGCCGAGGCTGCTGTAGACAAACGTCTGGTGGGTTTGACAGAGGAATTCCCCGGAATCAGGCTGGGGCTGCGTGCGAAGTTTCCAGTAATTTATGTCAAACTTTATGTTCGAGATAAAGATGAAAACAGGGCAAATATCCTTTTGGAAAAAGCATCAAAATCGGTATCAAATAAAATTGGTAAATTTGCGTTTTCTACTGACGGTGAATCCATGGAAACTGTAGCAGGCAGTCTTCTTCGCAGGAAAAAGGCTACAATAGCAATAGCTGAAAGTTGTACCGGCGGCCTTATATCTCACTTACTTACCGATGTACCTGGCAGCTCTGATTATTTTCTCTTTTCCGGTGTGACGTATTCAAATAAAGCAAAAAGCAAAGTTCTTGGTGTGTCAGAGGCCACGTTAAAAAAATACGGGGCAGTGCATGAAGAGACTGCAAAAGAGATGGCAGATGGTGCGCGGCGTGTTGCCGGAGCAACCTATGGTATATCAACAACCGGCATTGCCGGGCCCGGTGGTGGAACAAGGGAAAAGCCTGTTGGAACGGTCTGCATAGGCATTGCCGCACCGGATTTTGTTGAGGGCTATCGTTTTAATTTTCAATTCAATGAAAGATCAAGAAATAAAAAAATCTTTGCGATAACAGCGCTTGATCTATTAAGACAAAAGCTTAAACATGCAGGTGAAATTAGTGAAATATATTAAACCTTCAATGGAGTTAAAAAAGACTCATGCCGAGCTCGAACAGAGAGTGGAAGAACGAACCGCTGAAGCAATTAAAGCAAACGAGCTGCTTGGTCAGGAAATAGAAGAACGAAAGCGGGCAGAGGAGGCGTTGCGCGAAAGCGAAGAAAAATATCGTTCCATGATGGAGGCTATGAATGATCCTGTTTATATTTGTTCAAATGATTATCGTGTAACGTATATGAATCAATCTATGATAAACAGAATCGGAACATCTGATATTGAAGGAATCCCCTGCTATAAATTAATGCACGGACTTGACGAAAAGTGTCAGTGGTGTGTTCATGACAAAATACAGAAAGGCGAGCATTCTGTAACTGATTTGATTAGTCCTAAAGACGGCAGGGTTTACCATGTTTCACACTCACCAATTTTTCACATAGATAAATCTGTTTCGAAAATGACCATTTTCAGGGATATTACAAAATATAAACATGCAGAGCGAGCACTCAATGAAAGTGAAGAGCGATACAAAACGCTTACCGAGCATATTGCCGATGGCGTTACGCTTGTTCAGAATGGAAAGTTCTTATTTGTAAATAGTGTTTTTATTTCAATGTTCGGCCACACGAATGCGAACCAGATACTTGGCAAAAAAGCTGTTGATCTGATTTTATCCGGTTTTGATCAGGGTATCAAGGGAATTTATGGTAAGATTGAGTTGTGCCTTCCGGGTGAAAAAATTTTCAGGGCGCCTTGCATTACACGTGAAGGACGTGAGTTTTGGGTAGAAGGGCATCATAATATAATTAAATGGAAAGGTAAGCCCGCTATCCTCACCACTATCAGGGATATCACAGAGAGAAGGCTGCAGGAAATTGCAATTCAGGAAGAGACAGAGCGCCTTAGAAATGAGAATATTCAATTAAGGTCTTCCATAAAGGAGAGATACAGATTTGGAAATATTATTGGCAAGAGTCGGCCAATGCAGGAAATATATGAACTTATTTTAAAGGCGGCTAATTCTGACGCAAATGTGGTTATTTATGGTGAATCCGGGACAGGCAAAGAAATGGTTGCAAGAGCCATACATGATATGAGCAATAGAAAAAACAAGGTTTTTGTTGCCGTGAACTGCGGAGCTATCCCTGAAACGCTTCTTGAGAGTGAATTTTTTGGCTATAAAAAGGGAGCCTTTACCGGAGCAAACATGGATAAGCATGGATACCTGGACCTTGCAGGAGAAGGCACTCTTTTCCTGGATGAAGTTGCTGAGCTTGATCTTAACTTGCAGGTAAAATTATTAAGAGTTATTGACGGCGGAGGTTATACGCCTGTCGGTAGTAATAAAACAAAATACTCAGACTTCCGTATTATAGCCGCTACAAATAAAAACCTGGTAGAACAGGTTAACAAGAATTTGATGCGGGAAGATTTTTTCTACAGGATACATGTCATACCTCTTACGGTACCGCCTTTAAAGGAACGTAAGGAGGATATTCCTTTGCTGGTTGAACATTTCCTGGAACTTCATTGCAAGACTAAAAACAGGCAGAGCCTTCCGGTAAAAATTTTTGAAGCTCTTCACAATCATGATTGGCCTGGAAACGTTCGGGAACTTGAAAATGTTTTAAAACGTTATTTTACAATAGA
>DAOURZ010000058.1 GCA_030627475.1 Deltaproteobacteria bacterium
AAAATCAAAAATTGAAAAAAGTGCAATATATTCAAATAGATATTTCTTTTTAACTTGCGTTAAGTGGATAGCCCGCTTTGCTTAATATTAATTTTAACGATATGTTTTATTTTGGTTACACTCAAACCATATCAAGATCGCTTATACCATTAATAGCTGTGCCTCTGCCGTAGGAGCCCACTTGGAGACTATGTAACGTGTCAGATTCTGAGTCCCAATAATGCTTATTTAATATTTTTGTGATGTTCTTGTATCTATTAGATATTTCGGTTCTATTTTGAATCTTAAGGTTGTCGAGAAAAGTAGAGAATGTCTTGGCAACATCCATTGATATTTACGCCTCCTTTTTTGGCTGGGTTTTTCGGAGTTCTTTTGGGAGAAAAGAATCAATTTCAGTATCGCTGTCATTTCTTCCATTTTTTTTAAGGCGTTGGATGCTTCACTGTATGCTTTTCCGAATGTACGCGGAGAACCTTTGTAAATATTAAAAATCTCAATTTGCAATTTGTCTCGTTGGCTTCTTATAGCATCTGCATCAATTGAACCTGATTTAATGTCGATAAGTAGTGAAAGGTAATTCTCTCTTACATTCCACAAATTCGTAGCACAATTGGCATGTTTTTGGGCAACTTCACTCAAATCATATTTTTTTGTATAGGTATTCAAAATTAGAAGGAAGGCGGATATTAACGCTGAAAAGATACCGACCCAATTTTTATCTCCAAAAACAGCGATAAAAATACCGGTTGTTGTTAAAGCAGATAAAACAATTTGAGCAAGTTTAATTCTGCTATTTCTCTTAGCAAGTATATCAGAGCATTTCTCTTGGGTTTTGTGAGTCCAGACAACACGGCCATAGCATTCCCGTATTTGTGCTTCGAGAAGATCATTTTCCGAATGTTGATTCACATTACCTCCAGTCCATCTTTTAAAAAAGACAGCTCAATATTTACAGAAAAGATATTTGCGGGGTCAAAACCTCAATTTGTGATTTTATCTTTTTTATTAGTCACTATTCAAGGTTTTGACCATAGGTGCATTCGATCTCCGCATAAAATCAAAAATAAAATGAGAAATGCATTTTATCATGGGTGTTTAGCTGTATGGCACAATTCACGCCCTCCGCATGGGGAGCGACTAATAAAGCAAGAAGGTAACAACGTGCCCTCCGTCCTTTTTTCTATTTTATTTCCTATTCGTATTTCTTTAAAATCTTTGCAAATAGAGATTTTGGGATTTGCTCCGATGATACTTTTTTAAGAATTTTGAAAAATTTCCGGCAAAATTCCTTACATTCGCCTTTATTGTCAATAGCCCATTTATTATATGCAATATTGTTCATTCTTCCCCAAAATGGACTTTGTTTTTTATACCAGTTTTTATACCAATTTTTTGCTTCTTTTGATGTACTTGGTTTTGGTGGAGGTCCTTTCCTTATTATTGCAAATTGACGGGTATAGGAATTAGATTTAGAATTACATTTTTTCCAAAATGTGTTGCTATCCTCGGTATCCTTTAAATTATTATATATAAGGGTTTCTGGCCGACTCTCGCCAGGCAGAAAAAGAATATTTTTATGAGCTTTAAGTTCTTTTTTTACATCACCATCAGGGATAAATATAACATTTTTGAGTTCAGGCACTTTTGCTGATAGAACAGCTAAATTTTTTAGTGAACCGGCATCAAAGCTTTTCATTTCAACAAGATTCAAATATTTGTTAAGGCGGTTTCCAACAATTCCAAAAAACATATTTTTGCCTACGGAATCTTCAAAAAATATAGAAATTTTCTTTATATTTTTCTTTGATGCTGGTGTCGCCTCAACATTTAAATTGTCTTTTATCTCCTTCCATGTGGTAAAACCACTGTCAATAATATTATTTCCCCTTTTTATCAAATAAAGAACTTTTATATTTTTTTTAAGCCTTGAGTGAAATGCGTGTTTAAGCAAATGCATTGAGTGAGTAGTGGCAATTATTTGAAGATTTAGCTCTTCAGATACCTCAATAAGTGTTTTAATTACTTCTATCTGTGCCACTGAGTGAAATGTTGCATCCAGCTCGTCAATTAGCAATATACCTCCCTGATATTTATCACCAAGTTTTGATTTAAGGTACCTAAAAGAAAGAATTGAAGTTAATATTTGTCCAAGGTTGTCTTGTCCGGCAGAGCAACTCTCGCTATTATAATCACTGCTTGATGTGCCGATGAAATCCTCTTTAGTACCAGTCCCTGTTTTTAAAAATTCCGTTGTATTGTCATGTTCATCCAGTATTAAAATTTCGTTATATTTTTTGATATACCATTCTTTATCTTCATCTGTAATCTCTGGATCATCCTTCACATCAAGCTTTTTGAGTAATGCTAATGGCCAAAGTCTATTCAACCCTAAATATATTACTGGGTGGGGAAAGTTTCCTTCGCCAGCTTCTTGTCTAGCTCCAGGGCCCGCAACAAAACGAATTCTTTCTTTACCACTCTTGTCTTTTCGTTTTGTTGCACGGACAAGAATGCCATCCTCAAAAACAGGCGAGTTTGTGTTTATGCAATTTCCGGAAAGATGAAGATAGTATGAGTATTTTTTAGGTGAAGTATCATGTTTCCTTGACAATCGAAAAACATCTTCACAATTATAAAAAAAAGGAGAATCTGTTATATCACGATATTTCGCAAGGTTAATCTCATGATAATTGCTAGTATATTTGGAATTGTCTGGAGAACCTGCGGTTTTCCCTTGGTGAACACCAAATGAAAAAGGTTGGCACAGCATTCCGAGAAGCGTTGACTTGGATGTGCCATTTTGCCCGGCAATCAAGGTAATGTTTTTGCCTATCTCAAACTCTACATCTTCAAAATGTCTAAATTGTTCAATTGAGATTTTATCTATTTTTACATGATCATTCTTTGCAGGATTCATACTTATTCCCCTTAACTCTACAAAGCCTGTAAATATTTTGGCATTGTAAGATTACTGATAATTAGCTCTTGCGCTATCGTCTTCTTCGACAAAGAGTATCGTAAATTTCTTATGTAAATTTGAAATCCATTGTAAAGTTCTGTTATTTCAGGTTGATTATCATAGGAAAGCAACCAGGGGAATGAACAATTTCGTATATGGTGACTGAGTTCTTCGTGGTCATCATGACGATAGTGGTTAAAATATAGCAAACCTCCTTTTTGAAAATAAGGAGGGTCGAAATAAATCAAGAATTTCCGATTTCTGTGTTTTTGCTTGAGACTTTTTATAAATTCAACAGCATCAAGGTTATAGGTTTTAATTACATCTTTTCGATTCGCAATTTCTCGAATTTTCACCTCAAGCTTTTCTTTATTGAACCTTGCATCAATTTTGTATTTACCCTTTTGTTTGAGACCTCCAATCGGATTTGCAAGTAATATTCCGGCTCTGTTACAACGATTAAGAAAAAAAGTAGCAAACCCCAATTGCAGGATGTCATCAGGTTTTGCGTGATAGATTTCACGCTGTTTACGCCACTCGTTTACAGTTATAGGAGCGCGATGCATAAGGTGAAGAAACTCTTCTGTATTATCAAGAATTGAGCGCCAGAAAGAATATATAGCCGGATCAAGGTCATTTAGAAAAATAGATTTCACCTTTCTACTTAGCAGCAAAGTTATCGCTGCACCAGCTCCTCCAGCAAAAGCTTCTACAAATGTACAGTTTAATAAATTGTTATTATCCATGACGAACATTAACATTTCTGCATATATTGTTTTGCCACCGGGGTAGCGTAGTGGACTCGGTGTTACAGGCATTTTAAATTTCCTATTTTTTTTGTAAAAACTAATGAAATAATTATCTATAAAGTAATTATGCAAGTGTCCTAATCTACCGCAATAACCTTCCGCAAAATGCGTGGCACAAAACTTTTAAGAAGCTATGGCTTTGAAGCGGGGGAAAGACCTCAAAAAACCACCGAGCTTTTGCGGTCAGGCTAATTGCATTGTTCGCCCTTCATTTGCTATTCATGCTGCTTTCTTTAGGCAAAAGGCTTGCGCCATTTCTTCAATAACTTCATTCAGTTTGTCGTCAAAAAGTTCATTAACGCTGTCAAAATTACCAATAATGCTCTCATAAACCGGATTGCCAAAAATAGTAGACAGGTCTATTTTTCCATAGCTGTTGATGTTAGAAGCAAATATGTCTTTGATATTTCTTAACACTCGTACTTGCTCGTCATTATAAACAGATGATGCAATATAGCTTTCATAACCTTTTTTTATCCTTTCTAATGGCGTCGGCACTGACTTAATCCCTAATACATGAAGAAAAAAGTCCCATGCCGAACCGCCTGGATAATCATAGATTTTTTGCAATTGGCCTTCGTCCATATAGACTTGTGGTTTCCTGATAAAATCAATAACATTATCTATATCTTTTGGGGACGGTTCATAATCTTCTTTTTCTGTTAATTTTTTCTTGATAGCTATGATATCCGGGTTATCAGTACCATTAACCTGTTCCTCGAATATTTTTTTTGCTTCCTCAAGAGGAATATTATCAATGAGTTCAACTGCACTCTCATGAATACAAACTCGCTGGATTAAGTTAGCAGGGTCAGGATTATCGACTATAAACCAGTCACCCTTTACCCCTGTTCCTCCGCCCCCACCGCCTTTAATACCCCTACCTTTAACAACTTTTTTATTTTCTTTTGGTGATCCTTTTCCGTTATCTTCCATACGCTTGCAAAGGCCAACAAAATCAAATACCTGAAAGCTAAACTTTCCGGTTTTTGGATCAAGGCGTGTACCACGGCCAAGCATCTGAATATATTTGCCGACTGATTTAGTCAAAGCGGAAAAAGCAATATAACGGATACAGGGGATATCAACTCCGGTACTCATAATATCAACGGAAAGAGCAATATAAGGTTTTTGATAAGGTTTTTTAAACCAGCCTTTAAGAGCGCGATTCAACTCCTGATTTTCTGAAATAATTGGTTCCGCATAACGGGGATTGCTGCTTCCATTATCATTGAATACTTCATTAAGTACTCTGGATAGCATCAGACAATGAGCTTGACTTACACCAAAAAGAATAATTTTTTCTCCGTATTCTGTACGTTTTCGGATTTCCTCAGCAATTCGTTTAGCAGTGTTTTCGGTAAGATATTTTCGGTTTAACTGTTCCAGCATAAGCTTTTTGGCAGTATCCAGTTCAATTTTTTTCCGTTCGTCCGGATCAAGTACATAATCAAATTCAATACCTTCTTCCTCTGCCATCTGGGTAAGATGCGTTTTGATCTCTTCAACCTTGTATGGCGCAAGAAATCCCTCATCTATGCCTTGATCTATATTATAATGATATGTGGGTTCGCCGCTTTCACAGCCAAAAAGTCTGTAGGTATCCAGAATTGCAAGATCATCGTCAGGCACTTTTGTTTGATCTTTGGCAACGGCAATACGGGGAGTGGCAGTCAACCCAATACGGGGACAAAGAAAATGATCAAAAATGATTCTGCGGTTCAGGTTGATTGACCTGTGACACTCGTCCACAATCAGGAGATCATAAAAATTTCCTGGTATCCCCTGATGAATTATTTCCAAAGTATCAATAACGACAATATGAATATCCTTGTTTTTATGGGTTTTGTAATTTGAAGTGGTAACCCATGCCGCATTATATGTTGGACTGATGAGGCTGAAACCGTCATCACGGGCCTGTTCCGCAAGCAGACGGCGGTCAACTACAAACAGAATTCTTCGGGCAAGTCCATGTTCCAGCAAGGCTTTACAAAGTGCAACAGCCACACGAGTTTTGCCTAATCCGGTTGCCATGTGAACAAGCATTTTCTGCTGTCCGTTCTTTATTGCCGCCAACAATGCTTTTATACAATCAGTCTGATAGTATCTTTCTTTGCCTATGCCTAGGTCAAAACCGCCGGCAATGGTTGAGTCAATGACAATATCCCGATCCTGTTTGCGTTTTTTCTCCTGTTCAATCTTGATTTTTACTTCTTCAATAGAAAGGAAAGAATTGACCGGCCTGAATTCACCAGCATCCAGACCGCTCCACGCTATATCGTAAAACAAATTACGTTCTTTGGAACAGGCATAGAGAAAGCGGGGTCTAAGAATTTGAGAGTAAAGCAAGCGGAGTTGAGGAAGGGCTTTTTTAGGGTCTTTGAGTTTGTTTTCAATGACAATTAACGGGGTGCCATGCATGTCCTGAAGCACGATATCCGGCTTGATTGATTTGCGACCTTGAAACCGTTCCTGTTGTTCAGGGGTCAGGGAATATTGTGGCTGATAAAGCAGAGTATCGCCAACTTTCCAGCCGTGATTTTCGGTTAACTCCTTAATAACTCGCAGGTCAGTTGCGGTGGCTTCGTTTTCGTTAATGCCAAGCATATACTCATTCCCATATTTCTGAACTAATTATTTCTAGAGTTTCTTTTGCATTCGCTTCCAAAAGCGAAATGGATTCACATGCACTCAAAAGTCTTTGGCTCTTTTCAATAATTTTCTGTTGCATTTTGATACTGCCTAAAAAGGGAACCTGAAAATTTTCCATGTACTTCTGAGAAACTTTTACCATCGAGGGTGAAGCCCCAAGTGAAACATTGCCAAAATATTGCCTGCCAAAGGTGCTGTTAAATAACACGACAGCATATTGTGGCAATATAAGTTCTATGTCAAATTCAACCCTTGTTAGAAGATCGGGAAATACAATATTTTCATTAACTTTTGAAGCAATACCTGCAAGAGCAACTAATTCGGGAGTGTTCCCTCTACTGTAAAAAAAATCTTTCTCTTTAACAAAGAAGCAATCTATATCATTGCGACTAAGATCCGTCCATTTTCGTGCTGTTAAATCAATAGTTCCATTTTGCAAGCAAGCAAGAGAAAGGACTGGTGTTGGCCCACCGTTACAACGTGGAGACCACCCATTTTTTGTAGACAAAACAGCCTTGCCAAGAGGGGCAGTATCGGCATTAAATAATTCAGGAATATGCAAATTGAAATTAGTGGAGATGGTTTCACAAGCTTTAAAAACATTCTTGAGGGAAGTTAATTGAGTAACAATCTCGCGCTGTTTGCCTATCTCCGGTAAAGGTATTTCGAGCTGTAGCACAAAGTCTGCGCCTTGTTCTGTCTTAATTCCATTATTTTTTTGTCTTATAATTTTGTTTAAAAATTCTTTGCTACGTAAAATATAAACGAGATATTCAGGAAGAACTTCACTCTGGTCTATTTCGTATATTTGATAATGTGTCGAGCAAACAAGATGCCTGTCTGCCAAGGCAACAGCCCCTTGGTGAAAATTAATTTTTGAAGTTACTAAATCATCTGGCGAGGCAGAATATAAATCCATTCCTGTTTTACGTTCTATTCGATAATGAATTACTCCGTCAGCAAACGATATTTTTTTAACAATATCTGTTTTGTTATCGTATTCATCCTTTTTTATTCTAACAGTGAAAACCTTGCCCTCAGGGCAAGGTCAGAGTTCAGCGGCTTTGCCATCT
>DAOURZ010000278.1 GCA_030627475.1 Deltaproteobacteria bacterium
CATTATATAAGCAGTTTATCAGTCGTGATGGAAAAATTTCCAATAATGTCAAGGAATACCTTCAAGATAAAATGCGTTCGGCATCCTGGTTGATAAAGAGTATTTATCAACGGCAGAAGACCATTTATAGAGTAATGGAAAGTATAATGAAGTTTCAACGAGAATTTTTTGAAAAAGGGTTAGCGCATTTAAAGCCTATGGTGTTAAGAGATGTTGCAGAAGACATAGATATGCATGAATCGACAATCAGCAGAGTTACAACAAATAAGTATGCATATACTCCGCAGGGCATTTTTGAATTGAAATATTTTTTTAATAGTTCTATCAAACGTATTAATGGCGATGCAATAGCTTCTGCCAGCGTTCAGGAAAAAATCAGACAAATTATTTTAAACGAGGATGTAAAAAAACCGTATAGTGACGATAAAATTGTAAAACTTTTAAAAGAATCAAACGTAAATATTGCAAGAAGAACAGTAGCCAAGTATCGGGGGATAATGGAACTGCTGTCATCCAGCAAACGCAAACAATTCTAGGGAGGTTTTTTAATGCAGACATCTGTAACTTTTAAAAATCTTGATTCCTCTGAAAATTTAAAAGCATATGTTCAAGACAAGCTCAATCGCTTTGATAAATTTCTTTATAATCCGGCAACAGCAAGTGTTGTTCTTTCGGTTGAAAAGTTCCGTCATATAGCTGAAATCAATATTGTCGGTGACAGACTTAATATAAATGGTAAAGAAGAAACGGTTGATATGTATTCAGCCATTGATATGGTTTTAGCCAAGCTTGAAAAACAGATCAAGAAAAACAAGCAGAAAAACAGAAAGCGAAGAAGTGGAACAAAAGACAGAACAAAGGGTATTGATGTCGAAGATACCGTCCTGATGGATTCCGAAACCACAAAAGAAATAAAGGTCAAAAATATCGAATATAAGCCAATGGGTATTGAAGAAGCGGTTATGCAAATGGAGCTTTTGGATGATAATTTTCTTGTATTTACGAATGCAAGGACAGATAAAGTAAATGTTTTATATCAACGCAGGGATGGTCACTACGGTTTGATACAGCCCAGCAGCTAACCCGTTATTTGCACAAGCCTATTTTACCACACCCACTGTGTTGCAGGCCATTTGTAATAAAATACCACAAGCTGAACGCCTTGCGCGCCTGCGGCAAACTCAGCTTGTAAAAATACGGTTTAAAAGAGCATATATTTGCGATTTTCTGTGGTGTAGCATATTGATGTAAATGGATATTATATGAAAATTCTTGATGTTTTGCATAGAGAAGCAATTCTTTCTGACTTGAAATCACGTGACAAAAAAGGAGTTATTGAAGAACTGGCAATTCCCGTGGCCCGTATTGCCGGTATTAATAAGGAGGAAATTATTCGGGTTCTTATGGAAAGGGAAAGACTTGGCAGTACCGGCATAGGTGCAGGTATTGGAATTCCTCATGGCAAGATGAGAGATATTAAATCACTAATTGTCAGTTTTGGTTTAAGCCGTCAAGGAGTTGATTTTGAGTCTATAGATGGACGACCTGCCAACATCTTTTTTCTTCTTGTAACACCGGAAAATTCTACCGGTCTTCATTTGAAGCTGCTATCCCGAATTTCCGGAATTTTAAAAAATGATTCATTTAAGGAAAGGCTGTTAAGTGCTGTTGATAGTGATGAAATTTTTTCAATCATCAAAGGTGAGGATGATGAGTTTTAAACAAGTACTATTTCTTATGGTGGTGGTGGTGATTTGACGAAATTGAAAAACCTGAAACTAATTATTATTACGGGGCTTTCAGGTTCCGGCAAGAGTACTGCAATTGCGGCATTTGAGGATGCTGATTTTTATTGTGTAGATAACATGCCGGTTGATCTTCTTCCCAAATTTATGGAACTGCCGATAGAGGAACACGCTTCTGAAGTTGCAGGACTTGCCTTTGTAATGGATTTGCGGGAAAAAGGATTCCTTACCAAATATTCATCTGTTTTCGAATCCATCAGGCAAAAAGGATACAATTTTGAAATACTCTTTCTTGAGGCAGATGAAAAAATATTATTACAGCGTTACAGTCAAACAAGAAGACACCACCCTTTATCCCAGAACAAAAGCCTTCTTGATGGAATAAAAGCGGAGAAGGAGCAATTGAAAGACCTTAGAGAAAAAGTCGATAGAGTTATCAATACTTCTCAATATAATATTCATGAACTTAAGTCCGTTATTTTTGATATTGCGCAAAAAAACAAAAAAATATCGCTAATGAAGATAAATATCCAGTCATTTGGTTTTAAATACGGTATACCTCATGGCGCTGATCTTATTATAGATGTCCGTTTTCTTGCAAATCCGTATTTTGTGCCTGAACTGAAAGATTTAGATGGTGAAGCTGAAGAAGTTAGAAAATTTGTTTTGAATAATAAAGAAACCCCTATATTTCTTGAGAAGTATCTGGATTTGCTTGATTATTTAATTCCTTTATATGAAAAAGAAGGAAAGGCATATTTAAGCGTTGCAGTTGGTTGCACAGGTGGTCGGCATCGTTCAGTTACTATTACACGGAATATATATGAACATATTGATAAACAAGGTAAGCAGGTTGGAATTACACATCGTGATATAAGACAGCACAACGGCCTGTGAGTGGTCGGTAATTCTAAGGAACGTGGACGAAATAACTTCCGCAACTATGCATCACAGCATCAGGCCATCTTTGCCCGATCTAAAATCACAAAAATCTTGAAATAGCTCGCTATTCCTTCGACTTTTGTGCTTTTAGATTGAACAAACCTGACCTAAATCTGTGCGCC
>DAOURZ010000430.1 GCA_030627475.1 Deltaproteobacteria bacterium
ATCAAGAGAACGAAGCGCAAGGTCTGCGTATCCGCCCGAATAGCGTATTTCACGATCTCGAACACGACTTAAAAGCGATTCGGCATGATGAGCCATTTCCGATACGATATTAAGCTCCATAAAAGCACCGGTACCCTTAATGGTGTGAAAAGCACGAAAAACAGTGCCTACTGCATCCATATCATCCGGGTCATTTTCAAGAGTTAACAGAGCCTCTTCAGCGTTTGTAATTAATTCAATTCCCTCAGTAACAAACTCGCCAATCAGTTCCAAATCCGCGTCTTCAGGCATGTAATCAGACACCTGTTTTTCAGCAGCCGACTCATCTTGTTCCACAACAAAATCAACTTCCTTGTTTACATTTCCAGTCACCACACCCGACTGATCGTCTGTTTCTTCCTCTTCAACGCTGTCGACGATTTCCTCTCTGCTATTCTTTTCTATCTCATTCATAGCTTTTTCTATAAGATTACCAACTTCGCCAACAATTAAATCCGGATCGGAAACATCAGTTTTAATAAGTTCTTCAATCTTTTGAGTAGCCTGAACAATATCTTTACGTAAAAAATCAGCACACGATCCGTCAGCAACAATTGTTTGCAGCAATTGCTGCAAATCAATCAATCCATCCATATCATCCGGTTCGAGCTGAATCAAAAGCGTAGCCGCATCATTAAGGGTCGAAATAGCTACCTGGCGGTTATCTTCATTTTCAACCCGGTCTTTGTTCAAAACGCTGCCCAATAAATGACTAACTTTATTAATAAGAGGCAAGCTATCCGGTTTATCCAAAAGATACTGCCCTGAAGCTGTCAATGCATCAAATATAGCATCAACAAGAGATAAGGAATCAATAACGGATTTATCGGCCATAGCTCGCAGTCCTTTCAGACAAAGAGCAAGAATATTAAACAACTCAGTTTTTTCATCGGGGATATCCTGAATCACTTTTTCCAGATCAAGACAAATATTATTCCATGCATCGCTATCATTTAAGCCAACAGTATCAATATCTTCTCCGATTTTTTCAAGCGTAGAAACAATTTTCTCGTTTATCTTGTGCATAGATATTTCCTTTATTAGTATCAAAAAATGGTCAAGGAGTTAAACTACTCGACCATTTTTTAACTCGACTAAATTTGAGCGGAAAGGACATGTCCGCCTTTATCATTGATTTGAGACTTGCCTGTTCGGCAATAAACCGGAATGGGGGAAATTAAATTATCTAATAAAGACAATGAACTTCCAACAAGTTTAAGAGAGTGCATTACCAGGAACTTGTTGCTATTATTAACTTCCCGAATACTTTTTGTTATTGATAAAAGATTGGAATGGCAAGTATTTAACAGGGTGGAGTAAGGCTCTTCTGACAATTGAGATAATTTAGACAGGGTAAGGCTCTGAAACGGGCATTCTATAGAATCGGCCACCCTCTCCAGCATACGCTGCCTTTGTTCTTCCAGTATCTGAATTTTCAGAAGCAAATTTTCTTTCTCTTTAACAGCCTCATTCAAGTCTTCAAGTTTTAGATTTACCACCGCCCTTTTCTCTTTTTGAACGACTAAAAGCAGGGATTGATAAAAACCGGTTTCATCTTCAAGCAAACATAAAAATTTATTAAACAGCGTGTTCATGTCACCAATCATCCAATCCCAATCATTAATTCATTCAAACCATTTCGCTAAAAAGAGAATCCTTCAGCATTTTGACAGCTATCTCTTCACCTTTAATTTGATAGGTTCCCACCACTC
>DAOURZ010000110.1 GCA_030627475.1 Deltaproteobacteria bacterium
CCACAGGGGGCTTCCCCCCATTTGTCCCCGTCCCTTAATTTGAATTTATAAAGAGAAAAGCAATAGATATGAGTATCTGGGATCGAAAAAAACCTTCATTTGGCTTTATTTCCACAAGATTTGCAGGATTGGACGGAGTTTCACTGGAAGCGCAGAAATGGGCAGATATGCTGAAATCAAAAGGTTGCTCTGTATATTTTATGGCAGGAGAGCTTAATACGGATCCTTCAATTTCTTATCTGGTACCTAAAGCTCATTTTAAACATGAAGAAATCCTGAAATTACAACATGCTATATTTGTTGAAAAAAAACGAACTTCTGAGATCAGCAGAAAAATTCAACAAATAAAAGAGGAGCTAAAGGAGGAAATCAAAAATTATCATTCCAAATTTGGATTTGAAATTCTCATAGTTCAAAATGCCCTGGCAATACCTCTAAATATTCCATTGGGTCTTGCAATTACTGAATTCATAATTGAAACCGAAATGCCAACAATTGCCCACCATCATGATTTTTTCTGGGAAAGAGATAGATTCAGCAGTCATGTTGCTTCAGATTATTTAAGAACAGCATTTCCACCTGTTCATCCAAAAATTCAACACGTGGTAATTAATTCAATTGCGGGACATAGTCTCAGTTATTATACAGGAGAAAGCTGGACATTAATACCAAATATTGTTGATTTCAAGATAATGCCCCCTGAAATAGATGATTTCAACCGTGATCTTAAAAAAGAAATCGGCCTTGATGAAGATTCTGTTTTAATTCTTCAACCAACAAGGGTTGTAACAAGAAAAGGAATAGAAATATCATTAGAACTTGTAAAAAGGCTTGATTATCCCAAGGCTTCTCTTGTGATAACTCACAAAGCCGAAGATGAAGGGCAAGATTATTTAATGCGAATTGAAGAGTTCGTAAAATTAATAGATGTTGACCTCAAAATAATTTCGGACAGAATAGGCCATGAAAGAGGTTTTGACGAAAATGGCAGAAAAATCTTTACATTATGGGATGTTTATCAACATGCTGATCTTATAACTTATCCATCCCTGTATGAAGGTTATGGCAATGCATTTGTCGAATCAATCTATTTCAGAAAGCCTATAATTATTAACAGGTATTCAATTTTTATAGCCGACATTGAACCAAAGGGTTTTGATGTTATTTCTTTTGATAATTATATCACAAATAATACTATAACTGAAATTAAAAAGCTTCTACATGACCCGAAACGATTATCTCAAATGGCTGAAAAAAATTATATGACGGGATGGCGTTATCTTTCATATGAAATGCTCGAAGAAAAAATTGAGCAACTTTTAATTAATTATTACGGTTCATAATAAATTAGTAGGGGCAACCCCCTGTGGTTGCCCATTGCCCATTGCCTGTGGTTCTGTGTTTGCCCATTATCATTCGGGCAGGCACAGGGGCCTGCCCCTACAATCCTCATTATAAAAATGATTTTACAGCCTCTTCTTTTGTGTCAAATATTTCTATTATTCGATCAATCCGGACAAGCTCAAATAGTGTGCGGACCGGTTCCTGTACTCTGCACAGCTTTAGAGTTCCATTTGAAGTCTTTAACTGCCTGAGAAAAGAGAGTAGAGTTCCACATCCGGAACTGTCCATAAATTGTATTTGACTTATTTCAAATACAATCTTGTTGCTTTCTTCAAGTATGGGAGCTGTGGCTGTTTTAAACTCTTCAGAATTGCTTGCATCCAGAACTTTTGTCAGCACTGTTATAACTGTCACCTCGCCGATTTTTGTCGTACTTAATTTCATGTTAATTTCCTCGTTATTTCGTCCTCGTTCCTATCTTGATTTTCAGGGAGGTGCAATTTTTTCCTTTCTCATCGCGGGAGTAAATCACTTTATCAACGGTATGAGAAATAATATGAAGACCGAATCCGCCACTTTGTGATCCGTCAAATACCGGAGGTGGAACCGACTCCGGATTAAAACTTTTGCCCCAATCGCAAAATCGAAGAATAATGTTGTTATCCGATACAAGGGCATTTATCCGGATTTGTTTACCAGTATGTTTACCATATGCGTGTTTAATAATGTTGGTCGTAACTTCGGTAACAGCCAGTTCAATCAAACTTATGCGGTTGTTATCAATATGAAAACCAGGAATACCTTCACAAAACTTTCGAACAAAGGCTCGAACTTGTGCCAGTTCTATAAGATCGTTTCTGATTTCGAGTTTGGCTTTATCTGACATCGCCGATTTTTTGTCAATACCAATTATCACGCAAGTAAGGTCATCATCAAAAATTTCGGATTGTGAAAACGCAGTGATATCTTTCCTGATAATATTTATAAGTTTTTCATGTCCAATTCCTGCGTTTTTCTGCACAAAATCGACCAGACGTTTCTCGCCATACAAAACGCCATCCTGATTTTTGGCTTCTGTAAGGCCGTCCGAGTAAAAAACAAAGAGATCTCCGGGTTTGAAAGATACCGAAGTCTGCTTGAAGGGCTCCTGTTCGGGAAAACCAAGTGGCATGTTCACTCCCCGAAGCAGACTGCATCTGTTTGAATCAGCATGAAAGTGTATAGTTCGCATATGGCCGCAATCGACAAAACTAAGCAGATATTTCGTCATATCAAATCTGGCATAAAACAAAGTAACAAAAGTTTCCAGATCTTCCAGTTGATCAATCATGCCGGAATGGACTGATGAAATAATTTTTTCAGGCTCCGGAAATTTTTTTCTGTCAGTCAAGCGAATCAATTCATTCAGAACGCGCAAAAAATGACTTTTTATGGCCGTTCCCAATAAAGCCGCCGGAATCCCTTTGCCCATTACGTCTCCAACTACAAGGTCAAAACACTGATCGTTAAATTTAAAAAAATCGTAAAAATCGCCGTCAACCTTTTGTGAAGGAATCGTCAATTGATCAATTTTTATTCCCTGAATGTCGTGTGGGGGTTGACCAAGCAGAAGAGTTTTCTGAATTTTGGAGGCTATATATATCTCATGCTTACGCGCTTTTTTTAAAGACAAATGTATTTTGACTCTTGCTTTTACCTCTGCCTTGTTAAAAGGTTTGGTGATGTAATCCACAGCACCTGCTTCAAATGCTCGGGTTTTCTGTGCTGCTTCAGTCATGGCTGTAATAAAGATTACCGGAATGTCTTTTGTTTGCGTAGCAGCTTTCAGGCTGGTACATACCTCGTATCCATTCATCCCGGGCATCATAATGTCGAGAAGGATCAGATCCGGCAGGTACTTTTCTGTGTAATCAAGCGCTTTCTGTCCATTTTTGGCAACACCCAACCGGTAGTCATTTTTTAATGTGTTTACCAGCAGATCAATATTGGTTGAGTTGTCGTCAACAATCAAAATCAGAGGCTTAATTTTTTTCACGGTTGCCACCCTTTTTATGCTCTATCTCTCCTATAATCTCTTTAACTTTTTCCAGAGCATTGTCATATTCATAGTCATTTATCTGGTTTTCAATATCTTTGCAGATTGAAATATCAAGATATTTTTTAATGACTTCCATCTGTTTTTTAATCTCTTCGGGCTCAGCAAGATTGAGAGCATCAGAAAACTGTTTCAGTACCGGTATAACCCGTTCCGGATCTACACTGAGAGCCGAATCACGTTCTTTGCCGGGTAGTAAAGTCTCATTTTTTGAAGTATCATCAAGCAGTTGCAACGAATCTAAAACCTGGTTCAGAGCGGTTTCCATCTTGTCGAGCAAAGCAGAAGTCGGCAATTTTTCTCTGCAGGCGGTTTCGAGTTCATGTGCTGCTTTATACAGCTTGTCCGCTCCTATATTGCCTGCGCTCCCTTTCAGGCTGTGAGCAAGCTGCACAAGTGATTCCCGGTCTTTTGCATCAAAAGCGTTTCTTAATTTGTTTACACTCTTCTTATTGTTTTTTAGAAATCCTATAAGTATATGTTTGAAAACATCTTTGTTTATATTCAGTACGTTCATGGCTTCTTGAATGTTGATTCCGGGAAGTTTTTCAGGGAGACCCCGGGTTTCTTTAACCGTAATCCCAATAGCCTCCGGCTCATTGGGACATGGCGTTTTCTTCTGACGTTCCACCAGTTTCCATATAGTATGGAATAATCTGTCCTGACTGATGGGTTTGGAGATGTAACCGTCCATGCCTGCTTTCAGGCACTTTTCCTCATCACCTTTCATAGCATGAGCAGTCATGGCGATGATGGGAAGGGATTCAAACCTGGAATTTTTTCGAATTATTTTTGTTGCCTCATATCCATCCATTTCAGGCATTTGGATATCCATAAGTACAGCATCGAAACAACTTTTCTTCACAGCTTCAACAGCTTTCTTTCCATTATTGGCAATTTTTACAACAATCCCTGCTCCTTCAAGTATAGCCAATGCGATTTCCTGATTGGTAAAATTGTCTTCTACCACAAGAATCCGGATTCCTTTGAGAAAGTTCTTGTAAATAGTTGCCTTGGTGGTGATATGTTTTTCCTCTATTTTAAGCGCTTTTTTTCCAAAAGTATCCATAATAGCATTAAAAAGCGTTGACTGGTGTATGGGTTTGGTGAGGAATGCGTTTATGCCTGCCTTTTCAGCATCCAGCATTTCGTTTTCTTTCCCAAAAGCGGTCATCAAAATTATCGGAATAGTCAGTTTCAAGTTTTTCCGAATTATTTTTGAAGTTTCAATGCCACCAAGCTCGGGCATCATCCAGTCAATTACAATTAGTTCAAAAGGTTCTTCCCGTGTTTCATTATTTTTCAGAGCTTCTATTGATTTTTTGCCGGATGAGACCGACTTTACCCGCAAACCAAAAGACTCCAGCATTTTTTTCATGATAAGCCTGTTGTCAGCACAGTCGTCAACGATCAGCACGTTTAAGTGTTGAATATCGGGAGGAGGCACAAACTTTTGTTTTTGATCAGCGAGTTGCAGTCCGAGACGTACTGTGAAGCTGAAAGTACTACCTTTTCCCAAGTCACTTTCAACACAGATTTTGCCATCCATCATTTCCACCAGTCGTTTGCAAATAGACAATCCAAGTCCTGTGCCTTCATATTCTCGCGTGCTGGATGTATCAGCCTGGCTAAAAGGTTTAAAAAGTCTGGACAGGTATTTTGGCGCTATTCCTATACCGGTATCTTTTACAGAAAATGTCAAAGTTGTCCGGTCTGCAGATCTTTCGGACTCTGTTACTTTCACAAGAATGATCCCTCCAATTTCTGTGAATTTAACAGCATTGCTTACCAGATTTTTGAGGATTTGTTGAAGGCGGAGTTGATCACCGATCAGGGCATTCGGCGCTTCAAGATCAATATCAACAAGGAGTTCTATTCTCTTACTGGCAGCCTCAGTCATAAATACGTCCGTTATTCTATCTATTACCTCGTCTAACAAAAATGGCTTAGTTTCTATATCAAGCTTATCAGCTTCGATTTTTGAAAAATCCAGGATGTCATTGATTATTCCAAGCAGGGAATAAGCGGAAGATTGTATTATTTTCAGATATTGCTCTGCTTTGGAAGACATTTTTTCGGACAGCGCCAGCTCTGCGGCGGCAATGACCCCGTTCATGGGTGTGCGTATTTCATGGCTCATATTGGC
>DAOURZ010000356.1 GCA_030627475.1 Deltaproteobacteria bacterium
AATAAGAAACCATCTCAGGAAAGGGGTGCGGCCCGCAGGCAGTGCCCAGAACATAGTGAGTCGTATCCATATTGCTTACCCAGTCGCGGAAAGCTTCATTTATGGCATCCTTCAATATCCTGGTTCCTTCTCGAACCTGTATTACTTCGGCGCCGAGTCTATCCATCCAGAAAACATTGGGCCGTTGCCGCTGAGCATCAACCTCTCCCATATATATGGTGCATTTAAATCCAAATTTCGCAGCCATTGTTGCGGTTGCTACACCATGCTGTCCGGCACCTGTTTCAGCAATGACCCTGGTCTTTCCCATCCTTTTTACCAGAAGCCCTTGCCCCATAACGTTATTTATCTTATGGGCACCCGTATGATTCAGATCTTCACGCTTTATATAGATACGTGCGCCATTAAAGTGCTTTGTAAGATTTTCGGCAAATGTAATTGGCGTAGGCCTGCAGGAATACGTTGACAGAATATCAGTATATTCCTGCCAGAAAGAAGGGTCATTTTTTGCTTTAATAAACTCATTTTCGAGGTCATCGAAAGTTGCAACAAGAACTTCAGGAAGATACGCCCCCCCAAATCCTTTATAATAGCCTCGATCAATCATCTGATATTCCTCCTATTTGTTTGAGAACATACAAACCGGTCGGTTCGATAGTAAAATTGCTATTCGACCTTGAGAACGTAGACGGAATAGAGATTGGGACGTTGTATGCTGTATGCTGTATGCTGTATGCAATGAAATGGATGGGCAGTGAGAGAAAAAAGCGAAGGGCGGGTTAGAAACTCAGTCGATAACCAACCGAGATAATGTCATCCGACATTTTTCGGTTTGCTAATTCTTTATCAAAATGAATATCAAGGTGTTTATATCCCACAATAATAGCAGCATTCTCTAAAATATGTATACCAAACCCGGCTTTCATTTCCACATATTTATCTGAATCAATAAAACAAAGCGGCCTGGGAGCCACGGTTACTTCCGCTAAAATCTGTAAAGGTATAGTTGCAACAGTTTTGGGGAGATCATATACTGCTGACAACAGGAAACCTATAGCCCCCAAATCCCCATCAATATTATCAAATTCTATTTCTCCCAACAACCCCTTAAAGCCGAGCGCACAATTCAATCCGGGAATTAGCATTTCACTTCCCAGAGCCATCTTCAAATCCGCTATCTTGTAATCATCATCGTTATCGTTATATACACCGCCGATTCCGGTTATTAACAAGCCGACATCAAGATCCTGTACAATATCAAATTGAGCTTCCACAGATGAATGGCTTGCATTTAACTCAAGCTGATATGTATTTGCAAAGGCAACACCTGATATGGCTACTGTAAAGAACACGATCAATCCTGCAATTTTCTTATTCATTGATATACTCTCCTAATAAATATTCTGGTCAGAAAATACCATTTTAGGTCAAATGACAAAAAAAGAGTTAGGAACTTGAAGAATGACAATTTGAAATGATTGGAGGCGGCAAGCAGATTCGAACTGCTGAATAGCGGTTTTGCAGACCGCTGCCTTACCACTTGGCTATGCCGCCAAAAAATAAATCAAAAAAATGGAGCGGGAAACGGGATTTGAACCCGCGACTTCGACCTTGGCAAGGTCGCACTCTACCACTGAGTTACTCCCGCTCAAAAACCTTATTTTTAACTATTTAATCTTATATTGTCAAGAATAAAATTATGTTAATTCTTTAAAAGATTCCTGAATCTTACAAAATAATCAACTCCTGACCAAACAGTCAATACCATGGCCGGCCACAAAAAAAACATTCCTATTTGATGAAAAAATATCCCAAAATAAGGATAGTGCAATAAAAGAGGAATTATTGCGGCTATCTGAAAGCCGATTTTGTACTTGCCAAGATTGGAGGCGGAAACATCCTGTTTTTTTTCACCAATAACATTCCGAAGACCTGTTACGGCAAACTCACGCCCTATAATGATGCAAACCATCCATGCAGGTATCCATCCGTGAGATGAAAGCATAATGAAAGTGGAAGAAACAAGAAGTTTGTCTGCAAGGGGATCCATAATCTTTCCCAAATTAGACACAAGCCCTTTCTTTCTTGCAAAAAACCCATCAAGATAATCAGTTATAGCTGCAGCGCTGAAAAGCAAAGCAGCAATAAAAGTACAAAACCTGTTCGGGAATAAAAGAAGAATAACAATTATCGGAATAGCTGCGATACGATATAGAGTCAAATTGTTAG
>DAOURZ010000017.1 GCA_030627475.1 Deltaproteobacteria bacterium
CCGCAAGCAGGCGCATAGATTTAGGTCAGATTACAAAAAAATATCTAAGAGCCTATCTCAGTAGGCCATGCACACATGGTTTGTGCCCTTCCATCGGGCATTTTTGGTAGCGCCTGGTCGTCTACTGAAATAGGCTCTAAACATAACTTGAAGTAATGGGAGAAATAGTTGCATGATACATGATGAGCATTTCATGGAAAAAAGACGTGAGTACAGAATTCCGTTGGCAATACAAGCAACCTTTTTCAGGACCAACATGACAGGGTCTTTTAAGGGTTGCATAGAAAATATAAGCCCCAATGGAGCCCTTGCCAACGTAGCTACCTGTTTACCCAAAGACACTTCTGTAAAACTCTTTTTTGATCTTCCTGAAACAGGGAAACGAATTGAAACTGAGGGAGCAGTAAGGTGGTATAAAAAAAACGGAACCTGCCGTTTGGGAATAGCATTCCAAAAAAAAATTTCTATTAATCTATCTTTATACAAAAAAGTGGCAAGGTTTTATCCCGAACCCCAGAGTATGATAAAAACGTCTGCTGATTATTCTGCCAAGCGGATGGATTTGCTTCAACAAAGTATAATGGCATCCCAACACCTTACATATTGGGGGGCAATGTCCATGATATTTTCGGAGTCGATTAATATACTCTTTTCTCAGCTTGCAGGACAACTCGAATTAAGTTTACTCCGCTTTGAAAAATTTTACGAACAGATGGAAAAGTTTCCGGTTGATCCGCAATTAAAAAGCAGAGCAGGGGAGGCGATATCTGCATTAGAACTTGTTTCCGGAAAATTTAACAAAACCGCAATCGTTTTTGGGTCATTAAAGAAAAAACACGATGCGGATATGGCAAAATCTGAATGCCATATAGATCTAACTCGCATAATAGAAAACAAGATCAATTTTTTGCAGGATATTACAATAAAATTAAACAATAAAAAATGTAAGATTAATTATCTGCCGAAAAAAGAGTTGCCATTACTTTATGGACGATACTCTGATTTTGCACAAAGTATGGACTTTTTGTTACTTTATTCATATCAATCAATACTGTTTGGTAATTGTACTGAAATAGAAGTACAAAGTATGATTAAAAACCAGACTATTCGGATAGATTTTTTAAATGACGGATCAAAGATACTTGAAAAAGACGATATAGTGATAAACCGAATAAACTGTGATTTTGTGGATCAATTGACCGAAAGGGATGTGAAAAATATATTAGGATTATATTATTCATTAATACCTTTAGAAAAATATAAGGCAAGTATTGTTGTACACAGTGAATCCGGTAACAATATTGTATCTTTGTGCATTCCGGTGACAGGCGATAGCTCATTTAACAAGTAACCGGCAATAAACTAAAGGAGATGGTTTTTATAATGATATCAGGATATTGTAATAATAGCTTTTTCGGAAGACTTTATGTGGTTTCTTTCTGTGTTGTAATGCTTGTTTTTTTGTTTGGCGGTTGTGCAAGTAAAGAAGAAAAAATGCAAAAGCATATGAGCAAGGCTGAAAAATATATTCAGGATAGCCGGTTTAAGGAGGCGATGCTTGAGCTAAAAAATGTGATTCAGCTTGATCCGGAATCCGCAGATAGTCACTATAGGCTGGGTGAAGTATATCTGAAAATGAAAAAAGTCAAGGATGCCTTTCAGGAGTTCTATAAGACCGCTGATATTCAACCCGGCTACACCGAAGCACACTTAAAGCTTGCGGAATTCTATATTCTGGGAAGAAAATTTAAGGAGGCCGGCGAAAGAGCGGAAATTGTTTTGCAGGCTGAACCGGACAATATTGAGGGTTTATTGATCATGGCGCAGATCCTTGCCCTTGACAAGAAGCTCGGAGACGCTATTGAAAAAGTTGAAAAAGCAATATCTCTTGACCCTGAAAATGAAAACCCTCATTTATTATTGGGTAAATTCCTGGCATTTTCCAAAGAGTATGAAAAAGCGGAAGCATCGTTTTTAAAAGCTGTGGAAGTTGATTCCAGAGCACCTCGGGCACTATATGAGCTGGTAAATTTTTATAGCATCCAAAAGGATCCTGATAAGGCCGAAAAAACGATTCGCAATATCATTCAGCTATTTTCAGATAACCCGTTACACAATTTAAATCTTGCAAGGTTCTATTTGGCGACCAATAAATTTAATCAATCTGAAGAGCAGTTCCATAAGGCAATTCAAAAGGCCCCGAAAAATTTACTTTATTTGATTGAGTTGGGAAAATTTTATCTGGCCCGTAAACAGCCTGAAAAAGCCGAATCAATGTTTGTCAAGGCAACGGTAGTTGCACCTGCGAAAGTGGAGCCGCTTTTAATTCTGGCGAATTTTTATACTGCAAAACACGAAATGGAAAAAGCGGTAAAGTTTCTGCAAAAAGGGGTTGAGATCGCTCCTGAAGATTTAAGAATTCGAAGGGCTCTTGCTTCTATATATTTTAAAAAAGGGGATATCAAAAACGCGGAAATTTCCGTTCAGGAGATTTTGGACAAGAATCAGAGTGATGACTATGCTCGGGTTTTACAGAGCAGGCTGTTACTTAAAAAACGTGATTATCAGACTGCCCTGAGTGTGTTGGAAAAGGTGATTAAGGACGTACCCGAATCCGGAGAAGTCCATTTTTATCAAGCATTGGCCCATCTTGGATTGGGAAATGATCAATCAGGAAAAGCGAGTCTGGAGGAGGCGATAAAAAATGCCCCCAAATTTGTGAAGGCACGGCTGTTAATGACCGAAATATCAATACGGGAAAATGAGCTGGACAGAGCGGAAAAGGAATGTGCGGAAGTCCTTAAGATCAGTTCGAAAAATTTAAGAGCAAATCTCCTGTGGGGGCAAATCAATATAGCGCAAAAACGATATAAAGAGGCAGAAACAGCTTTTAAAAAAGTTGTTGAATACGTACCTCTTAGTAGCGCCGGATATTTTGCGTTGGGGGCATTGTACCGTATTCAAGGAGATATGAAGAAATCTCTTGACCAGTATCAACGTGCACTGGAAAGAGAGCCTGCATCCGCGCAAAGCATGCGGAATATTATGACCATCTATCTGTCAGGGAAACAACCCGAAAAGGCATTTGCCTTTTGCCAGGATCAAATTAAGGCACACAAAGATAATCCACGGCTTCTGTCATTTTTATACAGCCAACAGGGCAACATCTATCTTTTTAAACGTGACGTTAAAAAGGCAGAAGAGTCATTCACAACTGCTATCGACCTGGAACCTGAAATGCTGGCCAATTATGAGGCCATGGCACGAATTTATTTAGCCACAAATAGAATGGATGAAGCAATAAAAAAATATCAGGAAATTCATGCCAAACGATCGAATTTTTTACCGGCTATTATGAGTCTCGGTGTTCTGCACCAGACAAAAAATGATTATGAGAAAGCTGAAAAATTCTACCAAAAGGCGTTGGATATTAAACCCGATTACGCACCAGCCGCAAACAACATGGCGTGGCTTATGATTGAGCAAGGAGGCAATATTGATAAAGCACTTTCTTTGGCCCAAATGGCAAAAGAAAAATTTCCTGATAATCCGGGAATAGCGGATACTCTGGGATGGGCTTTTTATCATAAAAATGCCTTGTTGAGTGCCATATCCCAGTTTGAAGAAGCTCTCGAAAAAATGCCGAAAAACCCGACGGTGCATTTCCATCTTGGAATGACCTATTTCAAAAAAGGAAACACCGAAAAGGCCAAACAGGAATTAAAGAAAGCGCTTCAATTGAATCCTGACTTTCCTGAAAACGAAAAAGCAAAAGAGATTATTAAAGAATTGAAGGATGCTGGAAAGGAATTGATTGAATGATTCGGAACGTAAAACCACCTGTGCTGTTTTGTATGGACTACCTGAAGCTGTAATGCATGGTTGCGGAAGTTGTTTCGGCCACGTTCCTAAAGGATATATATTATGCTGCTCAAACTTTTTCTTGCCTTCACACTGATACCTGCCGCTGAAATATACCTGCTGATAAAAATCGGCCATTTAATAGGTGCGGTTAACACAGTATTGGTTGTAATAATAACCGCTTTTGCAGGAGCAACACTATCACGCAAACAAGGCTTGCAAACCATGTTCCGCATCAGAACCAGCCTTCAACAGGGAATAACGCCCACCGAAGATCTGATTGATGCGTTTATAATATCTGTAGCCGGAATTGTCCTGTTAACCCCCGGGTTTCTCACTGACGCGGCAGGTCTGCTATTGCTTTTTTCGCCAACCAGATATTACTTTAAACAATATTTAAGATCTAAATTCGACCAGTGGAGCAAAAATCAGACAATACATATCAGACGATTCTGAATAAGGAACGTGGACGAAACACTTTTCAATCTTCGTAATTATTAAATAAACGATAAAAAATGGTGGAGGCGGCGGGAGTCGAACCCGCGTCCGAAAATATTCCGTACGGGCATCTACATACTTAGCCTGAATTTTAGCTTTCGCCTTTTCAAGTCTCCTTCAGGCCGGATACTTAAAAAGACTATCCTGTTTAAGTTTCGCTAATCCTGAAACAGGAAATCAGGAAAAGCTATCCTGCTAATCGTCGCCCTTGCCGGATGCGCAGGAATAATCCGGTAGAACGTTAGCCTAAGCGGCTAAAGCGTAATTATAATCGTCTGCGATTATATTAGTTCCCCGTCTTTTTTACGAGCAGACAGGATCTCGGTATGCAGCCAGAACTTCTTTATCTCCGTCGAAGCCGTTTCGCCCCCATGTAGGAAAAAATGTTGCAGATAGATATATTGAAAGAGCTCTAAAACATCTTTCAAAGATTTCAATATATCTATAAAAAATAAGCAATAAATATCCTAATGTCAAGAGGGACAAATTAAAAAATGAACGTCCAGCTTTGAATAATGATATCGCTTTGCTTTTTAAATTATATTTATTTGTCCAAATAAAAAAACATAAGTTTATAATTTCCTAGTATTTGTTTTTTTCCCTGTCCAATTCCCTTTTTTGATCACGCCTTCTGATTGTCTCTCTTTTATCATACTTGCGCTTGCCCCTGGCAAGGGCAAGTGTCATTTTTGCTTTTCCTTTTTTAAAATAAATAGTTAAAGGGATAAGTGAGTAACCCATTTCATTTACTTTACCATACAGCCTTTTTATCTCATACTTGTTCAACAGTAGCTTTCTGGGCCTTAAAAGTTCATGATTATTATCCTGAGCAAAGGGATATGCCCCAATATGCAATTGATAAACAAACACTTCTCCGTTTTTAATCTTTGCATAGGAATCCTTAATATTTACACGGCCGTTTCTGAGGGATTTGACTTCAGTCCCCACAAGGACAATACCAGCCTCATAAGTATCTTCTATAAAATAATTATATCTGGCCTTTCTATTTTCTGTAATAATTTTTTTATGCTCTATCCCCAAATGCCTTCCTCCGTGCATACACCTTTTCAAAAAGAATGCTGCCGTATGTTGCTTTTATCAATTCCTCAACTTCTGACGCCGTGTTCTGTTTTAAAACATCTTTCATGAAGGCTTTGGCGTCTTCAACTTTAAGTGCCCTTATCATGCTCTTTACCGCAGGAATCGACTGAGGGTTCATGCTTAATTCATCTATGCCCAAACCTAAAAGTACAGGTAGATTAATTGGATCGGAAGCCATTTCGCCGCACATGAATAGTTTTATCCCTTTGTCTCTGGCGACACCCGCAACCTGTTTTATCATACGGATAATAGCTGGATGAAGCGAATGATAGAGGTGCGCTACATCTCTATTTCCTCTGTCTATTGCCAGTGAGTACTGGATAAGATCATTGGTGCCCAAACTGAAAAAATCTACTTCTTCTGATAGAATATCCGCAATTATTGCAGCAGAAGGAACTTCGATCATTATTCCTAATTCAACATCTCTATTAAAGAGAGTTCCTTCTTTGCTTAGAGAATCAGCAACTTCATTCAAGATTTTTTTTGTCTCAATGACCTCCTCATAGCTTGATATCATGGGAATCAGTATCCTGACATTGCCAAAAGCAGCAGCTCTTAATATAGCTCTGAGCTGTGTTTTGAAAATATCAGGATTTTTCAGGCAATACCTTATTGCTCGCAAGCCCAAAGCAGGATTTACTTCTACGTAATCAGAATTATTATTAAATGCTTTATCGCCGTTTATATCAAGAGTACGGATAGTTACCGGTTTCGGCGCAATCACCTCAATCACATCCTTGTATTTATCAAAAAGCTCATATTCATTTGGCAAACCAGGTCTGCTCAAGTACTGAAACTCTGTTCTGTAAAGCCCGATTCCGTCTCCGCCGTAATTAATAACTGACACAACTTCTTCAGGAAGTTCAATATTGCCCATAATTTTTATCTGAAACCCATCAACGGTTTCGGCTCGAAGATGGCTGCCACGGGTAATAGCTGCTTTAAGTTCTTCGTATTTGGTGCTACGCTCTTCATACTCCAAAAGAGTTTCTTCTGTGGGATAAACAATTACTGTGCCGACCGTACCATCAATAATAATTAAATCATCATTTTTAATGATATTAGTAACATTCCCAAGACCCATGACAGCAGGAATCTCAAGGGTACGAGCTATAATGCTTGTATGAGATGCTTTTCCGCCCCGGTCAGTTACAAATCCTTTTATCAGCTCAAGATGTATCTGGCTTGCCTCTGCCGGAGAAAGATCGTTAGCGACAAGTATTACCCGTTTATCAATATCAGCAATTTTTTTTGTTTCCGCTCCGACCAGATTTCTCATTATGTGGTCAGACACATATACTATGTCAGTAGCACGCTCTTTTAAATATGAATCTGACATTTTTTTAAACATGGATTTTACTTCTGACACTACTTTCTTGAGTGCCCACTCTGCATTTACTTTTTCATTTTTAATTATTTCAATTGTCCTGCCATATAACATCTTGTCTTTAAGCAGGACTTTGTGAGTTTCAAGGATATATGAATGATCGCGCAATCCCTCAGGAGCATTATTTATAATTGTAAGCAGTTGGCCTTTTGCCTTATTCACAGCAATTTTGAAACGTTTTATCTCATTCTGTACATCATCTTCACTGATAAAATACTTCTTTACAACATCTACGCCTTCTATATCGAATAGATAAGCCTTTCCTATACAAATGCCCGGAGAAGCATTTATTCCCGTTAATCTAATTTCTTTGAAACAAGTATCTGTCATATTCAGCTTAATTCTCCAAACCGCGTCTCAAACTGCTTTACAATATCGTCTAAAACACCAAGATCTGATTTGTCATCAATTTTAACTGTGATTTTAGACCCCTTTGGACTCTCAAGAGTCAGGATATCAAGAATGCTTGAAGCCTCCACCTTTTTTTTGCCTTTAATTACCCATACGTTATAATTTGCTTTCCTGGCAATCTCTGCAATCCTGGCGGCAGATCTCGCATGAAGGCCGAGCTCGTTTATTACAATAACATCACGTGAAAGTTTAGTCATAGGTCTGAATCAAATAATGCAGTATATTTCTTGTCCATAATAAACATTTCTATATTTTTAATGACATTTGATAAATATTTAAATGTTTCATCTTTAAAAGCATATAATTGATTAACAGAAAAATCTTTACCAACTTCATAAAAAGTTTGTTATTTTACGCTGTTATATGCTTTTTTGTTTATATATATTTCAATATTCTCAATTATTTGTTCTAAATATGCGATAGTTTCATCTTTAAACTCACGAATATCAGTCAATGTATATTGCTTTTCCAATTTCCCTAAATGAAAAAACACCATGAGCTAACGCGTTACGATGATCTTTTACTTTGTCTAATTTTTTGCCGTGTTTAGTTTTTTTATAATCAGAATTGGTGGAAAAACCGTATTGCTTTGCCAAATCGTTTATTTCACTTCTCCCTGCATTTCCTGAAAATACCTCTTTTTTATCAAAACAAGACGAAATTATATCAATAGAAATTTCATCTATCTCATTAATAAATTTTTTGACCTTTTTTTTGTTCTTTAAATATTTGATGAGTTTTATTTTTATCCCTTCATTGACATTATCAAAAGATATATTGTTATCCTTTTTAATAGAAATATGGATTTGTTCAATTGCAGCACTAATTGAGGATTCAGTAAGATTATACAACAGTAGAAAAATATTTGCTTTCATTATACTTCTTAACTCAATCAATATTTTTTCTTGGGAATTACCATTCCAACTGACAGTATCATAAATCAGAAGATTTTCTAAAAAAATAAAATATGTATTAATTTCATTTTTCCGTTGATTAAAGTCTCTTTTTATTAATTTCATTTTTCGAGTAATCTATCTCTTACATATTCAAATCGACCAATTACTTTTAAGCGATTATTTGCAGCATCAGAACGAGTATGTTTATTAAATTCTGCTGAATCAATCCAGTTCTCAACAGACTTAGGTATTAATTCCGATTTTACTTGTAATGCCAAACGAACTCCGACTGATATTGCTTCAAATCTCACTCTTGGTGTTGATTTACTATTTCCTGTTTTTTTAAATCCAATAGGAAAATATTTCTTAACAAAATGTAACATTTCATCAAAATCAGCTTGCATTTCATTAACATTATAATTTTCTGATATTTGAATTAAATATTCATCAAGAAACTCATCTACTCTGTGAAGAAATTTTTTATACTTAAAACTGTATGCGAAATATCTCAACACCATTTCAGCACCTTCTTCTCTTTCTAATCTTTTTTCACTAATCGGACATAATTTTTTAAAAAGGGGATTCTTAGAACAATCATTAAAAAAATTAAATAACTTTTCATCAATTAGTCCTTTACGAATTTCCATTGGTGTTAAATCATAAGGCTTTGTGTTGATTCTCTCAAATAAATCTTTACGAACAAACCATGACGCATTTTCTGTTAGTTCAACAGACCTTATTGTTTTACGTCCAAATCTTCGCTGTCTTGATACAAGCAAATCATTATAAGTAAAGCCATTTAATTTGTCTAATTTTTTTAATCCTTCAAGTACTAACATATTATTTAAAAAAACTTGTAATGTTCTTATTCTTTGTGAACCGTCTATAATCTCAAGTTTACCTGTCTTTGGTTCATCAGCAAGAAACAAATAAGGTATTGGCAAGTCAAGCAATACAGATTCAATAAATTTTGATTGCTTATCTTCCCTCCAAACAAAAGCTCTTTGATACCTTGGAACTATCCATTCTTTCTTTTCATACATATCAACGATAGCTTGAACGGTATATTCTCGTGTATCATAAGCAATGGGAGTTCGTTCTTCTATAATTTGGTCTTCTGCTTCATCTTTATCTATTTCGGTTGTTTTTTTATTCTTTTTTGTTGCCATAATGGTATTCCTTCATATGCTTAATAATACTTTTTCCAATTATTTCACCGAGTTTTGGAGGAACAGCATTTCCGATATGTTTTGAAGTTTTTCCAAATTTAAGATTCTCCGCTTTATCGACAAATTTGTAATCATTTGGAAAACTTTGTAAAATCGCAGCTTCTCTTAATGATATTGCCCTATCTTGTTCAGGATGCCCGAATCTGCCATTTCCGATGCCTGTGCAAAAAGTTGTCATTGTAGGAGAAGGCTCATTCCATTTCATTCTGCCATAAACGCTCACATATGTTTTCCCTTTATCCAATATATGGCAAGCTAATTTTAATTCATCGTCCCAATCTTTTTTCCAACTGCCACCGGGCATAGATTGCTTAATTCTTTTCAGGTTTTTATCCGATAAATTTGAAGCTTTATGAATAAAATCTTTTTTTGAGCATTCACCTGAATTTATTTTTTCCAAATGACCAATTGCATCTTTAACTGTCACATAATTATCGGGCGAATGTGTTGGAGGTAAAAGTTCAATATTGCCCAATTTTGATGCTAATAAAACCAGCCGTTTTCTCTTTTGAGGTATCCCATAATCCGGAGCATACACAATTCTGTGCCAAACAAAATACCCTTCTTTTTCTAAGCTATTAATAAAATCATAAAAAACCGGTGCTTTTTTAAAATTCAATAGTGTCGGCACATTTTCCATAGATACAATGACAGGCTTTATTTCTTTTATCAAACGAGTAAACTCATACAGCAATTGCCATCTATGGTCTTTTTGTTTATCATCTTTGTAAGTATATGAAGAAAATGGTTGACAAGGCGCGCACCCTGCTAAAATTTTTATATGATTTTTATCATATAAAAATTTTAATTCCTCACCTTTAACCTCTGAAATATCTTTATTTATAAATTTGGACTTACAATTAGTTTCAAAGGCATATCGGCAAGATTTGTCAATATCAATACCGGCTTTTATTTCAATACCGGCTTTTTTAAAGCCATAGGACAGTCCACCTATTCCGCAAAATAAATCAATAGCTGCTATGTTTTTTTTAACTATCATAATTTCTTATTATTTGCTTAAAAAAATTGTGTATCGTTTAATTTTTGAGCGACAAAATAAGGAAGGTGGACAAACTAACGTCTCTGACTTTTTGAGAAGTTACACTTTCTTTCCTGATGAAAAATGTATTCTTACGAATAGAATAATTTTATCTTCTCAACTACATATACCTGTTGCTCATATGAAAGTTCAGGATATACGGGAAGGGCCAGGGTGTGCGCGGCAGCGTATTCACTCACAGGAAAGTCTCCTTTTTTGTAATTCAGATTTGAGAAGCAATCCTGAAGATGCAGGGGCACAGGATAGTAAACTTCTGTCCCTATATCTGCATCTGTTAAAAACATTTTGAGATCGTCTCTTTTTTCCTTCAAACTTATTACAAACTGATTGTAAATATGCCGATTTTCCTTTTCAGCCGGAAGGCTAATAATATTATCCAGCCCTGCGTCAATAAAAAGTGTTCTATAGTTATCTGCATTTGCCTGCCGCGCCTTGGTCCAGCCGTCAAGATAATTCAGTTTAATGGATACAATGGCTGCCTGAAGTGCATCCAGTCTGAAATTTCCTCCTGTTTTTTTATGATAATATTTTAAATGCGATCCGTGAACTCTCAGCAAACGCAATTTATCAAAGAAATCATCTGAATTTGTTGTAACAATTCCACCATCTCCAAATGCTCCGAGATTTTTTGAGGGAAAGAAAGAAAAACAGCCGAAGTCACCCATTGAGCCCGCACGTTTTCCTTTATATTCCGCACCAATAGCCTGTGCCGCATCTTCGATAACAACAAGATTATACTGTTCTGCTATCTCAAGGATAGAATCCATGTCGCAACATTGACCATATAGATGAACGGGAATTATGGCTTTCAGCTTACTCCTTTCTTCTTTTGTCATGTTATCTATCA
>DAOURZ010000024.1 GCA_030627475.1 Deltaproteobacteria bacterium
TAATCCTCAAAATACCCAATGTATTCCTGCGGTTAAAATTTGCGTCTTCCTTGAACTTGAAAAAATTTTCTAGTTTTCATTCGGGCACTAGTTAGAAATGTGAACGAAATAACTTCCCCAATTATGCATCACAGCTTCAGGCCATCTTTGCCCAATCTAAATCTGTGTGCCTGCTTGCGGAAGTTAATTCGTCCACGTTCCCTATAAAAATTAAAGGTTGATTTTATACGGAAAGTATTTTATTTATTCTTTTTATTTATTCTTGTCAAGTTCATTATTATAAACACAGCGATTCTAATTGATGGCATTTTTCTTCAAAATCGGAATTGCTGTTATAAGCAAATTATTACCTAAGGGCTCGCACAAAAAAAACAACTTCACATTCGCTTTCGCGCCTTGTCGGACGGAAGCCTCAACACTTAAAATTGTTAAATTAGCGCCCTTCGGGCGGACTTTTAAGGGCGATCACAAGAATCGCCCCTACATTGTGCTGATAACCTTCAACCTATTAATTTAATAGTCGATAAAATGGAAATTCCCATACTATCAAGTTAGGTATTAGCAGGAAAAATCAGGAATGATCATAATTGAAGATATAAATCAAATAATCACCCCATACAAAAATGCTGTTATTACAATAGGTAATTTTGATGGTGTACATCTTGGACATCAGGAACTTTTTCATAATCTGAATAAAAAAGCTATAGGACTTAATGGCACATCAATCGCCATGACTTTTGAACCACATCCTGTCAGAGTATTAAAAAAGAATAATCATCTACCTCTTATTACTCTTTATGAACAGAAGGTAGAACTAATAAAAAAAACAGGCGTTGACGTTCTTGTTTGCATTCCTTTTACACAGGAATTTGCAGCCATACCTGCTGAAAAATTCGTGGAAGATATTCTTGTAAAACGCATCGGGATTAAAGCAATTGCAGTAGGCGAAGATTATACTTTCGGAAAAAATCGTGTGGGGAATATAGACCTGCTGAAAATTTTGGGTAACAAATGTGGCTTTGAAGTAATCGTAATCAACGAGTTACATATATCAAATACTTATCCTGCAAAAATCAGCAGCACAAAAATACGTGAACTGGTCATGGCCGGAAAAGTTGCTGAATCCCAAAAACTATTGGGCAGGTATTACCAGATAAGAGGCAAAATTGAGATTGGGCGAGACAGAGGGGGAAAACTCCTTGGATTCCCTACTGCTAATATAAATCTATATGATGAACTGCGCCCGAAAATTGGAGTATATGCTGTTACGGTTGAATGTAAGGGGGAAAAATTCAAAGGAGTTGCAAATATTGGATATAGCCCGACTTTTGATGATAATATCTTTACTGTTGAGGTTCATATCCTTGACTTTAAAGAAAATATTTACGGTCAGAATATCCGTGTCAACTTTATAGATAGATTAAGGAATGAAAAAAAGTTCTCAGATCTTTCAGAACTATCGGACCAAATCAAAAAAGATATAATAAAAGCACGCGAAATCCTATCCTGATCTGGATAAACCGGAACCGAAAATGTTCACTTTTTAAGAGTATGAAAAAAAGTAAAAAATTTCTACTGCGCTATCAATTACTCTATTCTATTTTGCTTTTAAAAACATTCCATTAAATGAACTTTTAACCTGCCTGTCATCAATTAATTATTTCTGGTAATTATTTCCCTCTACCTTATGTTGTTTTTATAAGTTTTGCCTTAAGAGCATTTCGATGGATGCTCAGAAACCTGGAGAAATCTATTATAATGTCGATGCTTAATATTGTGACATATCCTGACAAATTTTTAAGACAGTCTGCTGCATCTGTTAAAAATATATCCGAAACTACTCAGGAGATAATTGAAGGCATGGTTTATACAATGTATAAGTCAAAAGGTGTTGGGCTGGCTGCGATACAGGTAGGATTTGACAAGAGCTTGATTGTCTATGACATTTCTCAACCTGAAGGAAAGAGATCCCTTCAGGTTCTCATAAATCCCAAAATTATAGAAAGCCAGGGTAGTACAACATCGGAAAAGGAGGGTTGTCTCAGCCTTCCGGATCTAAGGGCAAACGTAAAACGCTCTGCATTCGTACTTGTAGAAGGTATTGATAGAGACGGAAATCCCAGAAGAATTGATGCCGAAGGACACCTTGCTATAGTTTTGCAACATGAAATTGATCATTTAAACGGAATCTTGTTTTTAGACTATCTGAGCTTATTAAAAAAAGAACTTTATAAGAAACACATTAAAAAAAAAATAAGGGGAAGATAGTGCTTAATCGAAAGCTCAAAATCATCTTTATGGGAACTCCGGAGTTTGCTGTCCCTTCCCTGCAGGAATTAGATAAAAGCCACTATGATGTGACATTAGTCGTAACGCAACCTGATCGGCCAAAGGGACGAGGCCGCAAAGTAATTCCGTCTTCTGTTAAAAAAACCGCAATAAGTTTAGGATATGAAGTAATCCAGCCTGTATCTATTAAAACAGATAATTTTAAAGAAATTATACAAAAGCATAAACCAGACATATTTGTTGTAGTAGCATATGGTCATATTCTCACAAAAGATATTCTTGAAATTCCGATAATAGGTTCAATTAACATTCATGCATCTCTACTTCCGGCATATCGTGGTTCTGCACCAATCCAGTGGGCTATTATCAACAGGGAACGAGAAACCGGAGTAACAACAATGTTTATGGATGAAGGTCTGGATACAGGAGATATACTTTTTTCTTCAAAATTAGAAATTGCTCCGGATGACACATCAGCAACGCTTCATGACCGTCTGGCAAAACTTGGTGCGGATCTTCTTGTAAAAACGATAAAAGCTATTGAGACTAAAGAAATAATACCTGTTCCTCAGGATCACAAAAAGGCTACATATGCACCATTACTTAAAAAAAACGATGGGCATATAAATTGGAAAAAGTCAGCTGAAGATATTGAAGCATTTATACGAGGAATTAATCCATGGCCTGGTGCTTTTACATTTTACGGCAATAAACGTCTCAAAATCCTTGCGTCCATGCCGATTTTAACGGATAGCACTGCTGCTCCCCCGGGTACAATAATAAAAGGCTTTACAGATGAACTCAGAATCGCAACGGGTAAAGGAGCTCTATCTATTTTAAAAATTCAGGGCGAATCAGGCAAACAGTTGTATATTAAAGATTTTTTACGTGGATGCTCAATACCTGCCGGAACAATTTTTGGATAAGGAACGTTGACGAATTAACTTCATCACCATTCCCTGCTTGACTACTTAACCGAATACAAAACAAAATGGAGCTATATTCTTGGCGGATTATACACGCAACACTGCGTTATTTATATTAAATACTCTTGATAGGGGACATAAAACTCTTGATAGAATATTAGACGAAGATATAACGGATAAAGAACAATATCTTTCAAGAAGAGATCGTGCTTTGGTTAATGCCTTGGTATACGGTGTTATCAGGCGGCGAGGTACGCTTGACTGGATAATAGACTATTTTTCCAATACCAGATTAAACTCAATAGATTCGAATGTTTTAAATATTCTTCGTCTTGGACTCTTTCAGGTAATCTATTTAGATAAAATACCGGTATCCGCTGCCGTAAATACATCTGTAGAAATGGCAAAGTCGGTTACCTCGCCAAAAGTTGTTGGATTTGTAAATGCGGTATTGCGCAGTGCTGTAAAAGGTTATAAAAAAGTTTCTTTCCCTGATCGGAACAAAGATCCTGTAAAAGCACTGTCAACAGCAAAATCATTTCCGGAATGGCTGATAAAAAAATGGATTGATTGTTTTGGCTTAAAAGAAACCGAAGTACTCTGTGATGCGGTAAATAATATTCCCCCCATAACTGTACGTACAAATAATCTGAAAATTTCCCGCTACGATTTGATAAATAAACTTGAATCAGACGTAGAATCAATTGATTATACAAGTTATTCACCGGATGGAATTTGTTTTTTCAAACCAAAATCACCTGTTTCAAAGATGAAAGCATTCAAAAATGGCTGGTTTCAGGTCCAAGATGAAGCAGCCCAGCTTGTAACGTACCTTTTGAATCCACAATCAGGTGAAACCATTTTAGATGCCTGTGCAGGCTTGGGTGGAAAAACAGGCCATATTGCTCAGATGATGAGGAATAAAGGCAAAATTGTCGCTATGGATAAAAATGATGAAAAGCTTCTGCGACATAAGTCTGAAATGAAACGACTGGGGATTTCAATTGTTCAAACCTGTATACACAATCTGGACAAACCTTTTGACAAAAATTATATTGATAGATTTGACCGGATTTTATTAGACGCACCTTGCTCCGGATTAGGCGTTCTGAGGAGAAATCCGGATATCAAGTGGTTAGTGTCAAAAAAAAAATTAACACATTATAAAGAAAAACAGGTGAGACTTCTTGATAATATATCGCACCTTGTCAAACCTTCAGGTATTTTGGTTTATGCTGTATGCAGTACGGAACCTGAAGAAAATGAAGAAGTTATAAAAGTTTTTTTAAATAATCATCCTGAATTTGTTGTTGAAAAACAACCTGACGACCTTCCTTTTAATATACGTTCTCTTATTAATAAAAACGGATATCTTATAACTTTTCCGCATATAAACAATACGGATGGTTTTTTTGCAGTTTGTTTAAGGGCTCATTTAAGGAAAAAGCTATCATAAGACTATCAAAGATATCATTGCTCTTTATTTTATTTGTTCTGATTTTAACGATAAGCGCCTATCTTACCTTAACGCTTATCATTAAGAGTGAGGACAAGGTTGTCGTCCCTGATCTTATTGGAAAGGATGTGGTATTAATCCTCGAAATGCTATCGGATATTGGACTTAACACAAAAATTAAAGGGTCGGAGTACAGCAACAGCATACCAAAAAACCATGTAATTTTTCAGGAGCCCGAACCTGGTTCTGAAATAAAGAAAAGACGTGATGTAAGAATTATTATATCAAAAGGCACAAAAAAAATTTTGATGCCGAATTTAAAAGGACTTTCAATACAACAAGCTCGCTTAATTATAGAAGAAAACGGTTTACGCCTGAACAAACTATCCAACACATATAGTGAGAATAGAAAAAAAAACGAAATTATTTCTCAATTTCCTTCGCCTGGAATAATAATTAAGCGAGAAGCATTTGTAAACCTTCTCGTCAGTACAGGTATAAGGCCGAATGCATACAAAATGCCTGACATTAAAGGGCAATCTCTTGAAGAAGCAATCTCTTTAATTGAAAGTTTTAATCTTTTGCCCGAAAAAATAAAATTTCTTTTTATTGAAGGAAAAGCTGAAAATACAATTATCGACCAAATACCTTTATCCGGGCATAAAGTAATTGAAGGAACATATGTTAATATTACCATAAATAGGAAAACAGGCAACAAAAGCCATGAATATTTACGCAGCACAGAGGGTATAACTCTTTTTAAATACAGGCTTGAAAACGGATTTTTAAAAAAACATATCCGGTTAAGATTAAACATCTTTGGAGTTTCAACTGATATTTTCGATAGTTTCATGGAACCTGGTAAAGAAATCTGGACTTTGATTCCAGGAAATAAAGAGGCAACTATTCTTCTGTATGAAGATGGCAGACTAATTAAAACCGAAATTATAAGCTCTGCCCACCAACCCCACGGCAGATCAGTCCCGCTTGCGCAGCCGAATGGCGACAGGGGTAACTTCCACCAGTTCATCATCGTTGACAAAGGCAATGCAGTCTTCAAGGCTCAGGTGATGCGGCGGGGTGAGCGTAACGCTTTCATCCGTACCTGATGCCCGCATGTTGGTTAATTGCTTGCCCTTGGCCGGGTTCACCACCAAATCGCCTGCCCGGGAACATTCACCTATGATCTGGCCCCTGTAAACCTTAACTCCCGGCCCCAGAAAGAGGCGGCCCCGATCCTGCAGATTGAAGAGGGCATAAGCTACAGTGGTACAGGAATCCTTGACCACAAGTGTGCCATTGCTGCGATTTAATATCTCGCCGGCAAATGGCCCGTAACCGGCAAAAACATAGTTCATCACCCCCATACCTCTGGTGTCGGAAAGAAATTCGCTGCGAAACCCGATAAGCCCACGGGTCGGAACCTTATAAACCAGCCTGATTATCTCGTTGCGGCGGCTCATCTCCAGCATTTGCCCTTTCAACTTGCCCAGTTTTTCAATGACTGATCCCTGATACTGTTCGTCCACATCAATGGTCAATTCCTCGTAAGGCTCTTGCACTTGTCCATTTTCTTCTTTCATGATGACCTGTGGCCGGGTTACCTGAAACTCGTATCCCCCACGCCGCATCTTTTCGATAAGAATCGAAAGGTGCAGTTCCCCACGACCCGAAACCTTAAAACCAACACCGGCTCCCAGAGATTCCGCACTGAGAGCGACATCAGTCAAGGTTTCAAGACGCAGGCGTTGCTCTATCTGACGTGAGGTGACAAATTTTCCATCCAGACCGGCAAAGGGAGAATTATTGGGGATAAAATGCATCGCAACGGTGGGCGGATCAATATCAATAAGCGGCAGAGGTCGGGGATCGTCCGGATCGGTAAAAGTAACACCCACTGTGATGTCGTCCAGGCCGGCCACAGCCACAATTTCCCCGGGACCGGCTTTTTCGACCGGTACTTTCCGGTCAAGCTCAAACCGGAATATCTTGGTAATGCGAGCCGGTGTCAGACCGCCGTCCCGTTTTGCCACAACAATATTCTGATTTATATTAATGGAGCCGTTTACCACTTTGCCGATGCCAAGTTTGCCGAGATAAGGAGAGTAATCAATGGTATTCACCTGAAGCTGGAGTGCTGCCTGCGAATCACCGACAGGCTGCGGAATATGGGCAATAATTTTTTCAAAGAGCGGCTTCATGGAAGCACCGTCAATTGAATCGTCAGGGTTGTCGATGGCGTATCCAGCCTTGGCTGAGGCGAAAATTACAGGAAAATCAAGTAGCTCGTCCGAAGCTTCCAGCTTAACAAAAAGATCAAACACCTGATCCACAGCCCAGTTCGCCCGGGCTGCAGGCTTGTCAATCTTGTTGATCACTACCAACACCGGAAGCGAGATAGCCAGGGCTTTTTTCAGCACAAAATATGTCTGTGGCATGGGGCCTTCCTGGGCATCCACCAAAAGCAGGCAGCCATCCGCCATGCGCAGCACTCGCTCAACCTGACCTCCGAAATCGGCATGGCCCGGGGTATCAATAATGTTGATCGTGTAATCCCGGTACCGGAAAGAACCGTTTTTGGAGGCTATTGTTATACCACGCTCCTGTTCCAGGTCCATGGAATCCATGAGCCGTTCGGTCATAGCCTGGTTGTCGCGGAACATGCCGCTTTGCTTAAAAAACTGGTCAACAAGTGTGGTCTTGCCGTGATCGACATGAGCAATAATCGCTATGTTTCTAATTAATTTCTGGTCCATAATATCAATAAAATTAATGCGTTCAAAAAAAGATTAAATGGTTAAATCTGGCTTGATGTCCCATGCACCATTTTAACATTCAGGGCTCAATAAAAAAAACAATCAGTTTATTTCGTCCACGTTCCTAAGTAAAGAGAAAACTGAAAAAATCTTTTGACCTGAAAGTTTGTTTATACGATAGAAATGCAGGCTACCAACGTAAGGCGGGACAGCCTGTAAATCCACTTAGTTAACAACCCCTTAGCTTTTGTTTGATTGTGGAATTTTCGTAGAGCCAACATGCTTGAAAGTGTCCCGGCTTAAGTTGGTAGCCGATTGAACAAACCTGACCTAAATCTGTGCGCCTACTTGCGGAAGTTAATTCGTCCATGTTCCTAAGGCTGAAGCTGCAGATAGTTTGCAAACAGCCGAGGGTTGACTCTGGAAAAGGAATCGAAATCCGATACCATTTCCATCCCGGGCATTAAGGCTTTTACTACAGGAATACCAAGATCTTTTCTAATAAGGTTTACATATATTGGCCTGTAGTTATTAGCTATGAGCAGAGTTTCAAGAATTGCCAGATCTTTAACGGGATTACCGGTTGAGTAATCGGGCAGATTTTCAAAACAAAGCATAGGCAACCCATCGGGGCCGGGATTTGAAGCAGGTCCGTTTGGGTAAGGATAAGGAGTTTCGGTTAAGGCGGAAATAAGAGCTTTTTTGCCATCAAGGTGAGCAGCAGTTCCTTTAACAATTGTTCCGTTTCGGTTGACAACAAAACATTTGTAGCATGGTACACCGAATGGCTGGGTGATATCCTGAAATTGAACCGCTATTCCTCTGGCTTTATAGTCTTCCAATAAATCTGCGATCTGAGGGTCTTTGGCCTCAAGATTGAAGCATTGAGATGCGGTATAAAGAGATAATCCTTCGCTTTCACGTTCAATAATTTCTAATAGAGCGCTTATCTTTGCCCCTTCTATTGTATTCCCTGAAGCCAGACCGGTTGATCCAAGTCCGCTAAATAGATTAATTTCATCCAGATTACAAAAAAGGAACACACACTGGGCCGGAAGCAGGATTGGCTGCATGGTCTGACCACACTGCTCTTCACCTTCAAGCCAGAATAGCGCTTCGTTATTATATGGAGTTTCTAAAACAAGCTTATTTGGGTTTACTGCGTTTTTTCCATCTTTAATTAAATCTTCGTACCTTGCATGAGTTAATGGATATTGTTTTACGAAATCAAATGTGCCTTCTGAGTTAAAACCGACAAATGATGATCTGCGTTCAACTATTTCCATGCTATATGATGCCCGTGCCGCATCAAGGGAAAGGCCTTTGCCGTAGCTGGTTTGATCGCCAATAAAAATGTAGTTATGCCGACTGTTTCTGACGGAGTGACCGACATGCCATTTTCTGAGCAGCCCAACAGGGCTCAGAGATGATTCATGCCTCATTTCCGTATCCGTAAGGATATTATATTCTATAAGTTTGTTAAGAGCATGTTGTGCGGTTGCCTTAAGCGCAGGAGTATATTGATTTTTTTTTGAGCGCTTACCTGCTATTTTGTCATAGATCCCACTGATATGAACATAATTGTCCTGTATTTCAGAAAGTTTTTCTTTGTCGAACAAAAGCGGCATCTTGATATCATCAGGCACTGGAAGCGGTTTATGATCAAAGATGTTGGTTTTGAAAAGATCAATCCATTTTGAATGAAGATCATGATCATCCAGAAACCTGGATTTGATAAGGTTAAGCGGGGTACAGGCTGAAAACTTTTTTGTTTCTTTTGATTTAAAATATTCTCTAATTAAGGTAAATTTATCATATAATAGAGAAGCTTCATATAATAATGCTGACAATGTATAATCATCTTGCCTTGCTTCCTTAATGAGCTGCATCGTTTTTGCATCATCAAACTTTGAAATTATATCTAAAAGATACTTATGCATATAAGTATCATAAGGATGATTTATCAAATACTTAATTGATTCTTCAAAGCTGATTTCTTTTATCGGATCACATGAAAAATATCCGACTCCTGTCTCTGTGGTCTTCAAGTTGAGCTTATACACAATATCAATATGTGCAGGCTGTTTAGTTTTATTATTCATTAGTCAATGACTCATTTAATTCCCCCCTTGAGAAGGGCAGAGGGTGTTGATTGTTTAGTAAGGAACCGCGCTTTCGCACCTGCGCTGAACATTTACATTCATTATATCATATGATCGGAAAATAAGTTTTTCTTTTTCAAGTCTTTTGGTCGGCAAAGGAATAAGTTCTGAAAAATTTACTTTTTCTTTCAAATCATCCTTTGATGGAACAGCGTTGAAACCCTCGCCAACCTTTTTGCCGGAAACAGTATCAAGTATTATTGCTGTCTTTCCGTCTGAAACCACAGAAAAAGGGATCTGATAGCTTTCAAGTAATCTTGAAGCAGCAATAATTTCCCTTTCCCTTGAGCCCAATGAAGCAGCGGCACATTTTATAGCCATATATCTTGCCCCATCAACACAAACAACAAGGTCTATCTGCGAATTGTAAAGCTCGCCTGCAATAACAAGTTCAATATTGTTATCAACCTCAATATCTTCTTTGGAA
>DAOURZ010000027.1 GCA_030627475.1 Deltaproteobacteria bacterium
AAAGCCATATAGATTATCTGATTTTATCGTATATATTATATAATAATAATATGCCATGTCCTCATATTGCTGCCGGAAAAAATCTTTCTTTCTGGCCTCTCGGGCCATTATTCAGATGTGGCGGTGCTTTTTTCATAAGAAGAACTTTCAGAGGGGCAGTACTTTATTCAAAAGTTTTTACGGAATATATAAACAAACTTCTTGAAGAAGGTTTCAACATTGAAATGTTCATTGAAGGGGGCAGAAGTCGAACAGGCAAGTTAATCATGCCCAAACTCGGATTACTCTCAATGCTTATAAATGCTTATAAAAACGGATCCTGTGAGGATCTGATATTTGTACCAATATTTATCGGATATGACAGGGTACTGGAGGAAAGTACTTATCTAAATGAAATTGAGGGAGGTCAAAAAGAGCCTGAGAACCTTCTTCAAGTAATAAAGGCAGGAAGATTGCTAAAGAAAAGATATGGAAGAATTTACATTAAGTTTCATGAACCCGTGTCACTAAATGACCTTTTGTCGGAAAATGCTTCTAAAATTCAGGACATGACGTCAAAAGAACAAACTGTTTTTATCCGTAATTTAGGACATAGAATCATAAATGCAATAGACAATGTCTCACTTGTAACTCCATATGCTCTTGTTGCAAGCGCTATTCTTAACTGCTCTAAAAAAAGTTTTACTTATGCTTATCTGATATCTGAAATAGAAACATATATGACCTACCTGTTTTTAAAAAATGTCAAGATGGCTGATACTCTTGTGCTTGATCAGGCCAGAGCTTTCGAAAAAGTTTTCGATCACTACACCTATAGAAAATTTATAGAAAAAATTCTAAAGAAAGATAAACAAAGCCAATCTTCTGATGCTATATTTGAAGTTAATGAGAGCAAAAGACCTACTTTAGAATATTATAAGAATAATTGTATTTATTTTTTTATCCCGGCAGCTTTTACGGCTTTGGCAATTCTGGAAAAAGATGCTTTTCAATTTTCAACATCCGATATTATTTCCAGCTATACTTTTCTGCAGGAATTTTTTAAAAATGAGTTTTCTTATGACGTTGATAAAACACCGGATTATTTTGTTCGTAAAAACATCAAACTATTTATTGATGATGCTATTCTAATGCCCCATGCAACTCTTCCTGATACATACAACCTTACATCCGTCGGTTATAGAAAGCTTAAACTTTTTTCCAGTTTTCTTAAAACCTATTTTGAATCATATTTTATTGTATTAAACTTTTTCATGCATTATCCAAAAGAGTTTATTAATATAAAAGATCGCCTGAAAAAAGTTCAGTCACTTGGAAATCGCATGTATAAAAGAAAGGAAATTGAAAGAAAAGAAGCTCTTTCCAAAATTAATTTCCAGAACGCTATAGATTATTTTGTTTCTAATAAAGTAAAAAGCTCAGATGATCATGAAAAAATTGAATTCTATGCTGATACCATGAAAAAATATATGGATTATATAGGATAGGGATCAGCGGGCAACGCTCAGGAATCCAGGAAGTAGGGCTTTAGCCCCGCTTTGTTGCACAGTGTTTTTGCGGAACTAAAGTCCCACTTCCGTGCAAAGGTGGCAAAAGCTATAAAGCGATCAGAAATCAGGGATCAGGGGGCAGGGATTACTATGAAAGCAATGATACTCGCCGCAGGTCTTGGTACCCGGCTTCGGCCCTATACAGCAAATATACCCAAGTGTTTATTTCCTGTTGCAGGACATCCTCTTCTGGATATCATTATTCGCAACCTGCAACATGCGGGTTGCGAAGCAATAATTATTAATACCCATCACTTGTATAAAAAGATAGATTCTTTTTTATCCAGCCAGACATATTCTATTCCAGTCTTTACCCGCTATGAACCTTTGCTTCTCGGTACAGGGGGAGCCATAAAAAATGTTGCGGCTTTTTGGGATGATCAACCATTTATGGTTGTAAACAGCGATATTCTTACAGATATAGACCTTGGGGATGTTTATGATTTTCATCTTGAGCATAAACATACTGCCACACTTGTTCTTCATGATTATAAGAAGTTTAATAAAGTATCAATAAACAGGGAAAACTTTATTAGCAGCTTTGATAATGAGAACATCGGCTATGAAAAAAAGCTTGCTTTTACAGGAATACAGGTTCTTGACCCGGATATTTTGGATTTTATACCGGATGGCTTATTTTCCAGCATAATTGATGCATATGAAAAATTAATATTTTCAGGCCGAAACCCGAAAGCATTTATTGCACAAAAACATTACTGGAAAGATATAGGAACACCTGAAAGTTACAGGGACGCTGTTATAAATAATTTGGCACCCGAGGCATTCAAACAGGCATGGCCGGGTTTTACTTTTAAAAATATAAAGTGCAATAGAATCAAGGGGGATGGATCCGACAGGCAATGGTACAGGGTAACAGCAGAAGATGATTTGTATGGCAAAGTATATTTGAAAGCCCATGGTGATCAAAGTAAAGTACAATTGCGAAAACTTGTTATGGTCAATCACGGCATAAGATCACAAACCGCAACATGCGAGGTAGATTCATTTATAGCAATCGGACAACATCTTTATGATAATGGAATATCAATTCCCAGGATATATATGCATGATAATTTTTCAGGTCTGGTTTTTCTAAAAGATCTGGGAGATTTAAAACTTCAGGAATTAGTCAGGGCTGCTAAAAACCAGGAAAAAGTTACTTTATATTACAAAAAAGTAATTGATCTTCTTATAAAAATGTCAACTTCAGGAGCAGAAGGATTTGATATATCCTGGACATATCAAACTTCATATTACAGCAAAGATCTTATACTCGAAAAAGAATGCCGATACTTTGTTGATGCATTTTTAAGAGGTTATCTTGGCATGGATTATTTATTTGAAGATTTTAAAGATGAATTTGAATTACTTGCCGGGAAAACACTTAAATTTTCGGTTAATGGATTTATGCATCGAGATATGCAATCCGGAAATATTATGTTTAAAAATAATAAATTTTATATTATAGATTTTCAGGGCGGACGTATTGGCCCTGTTCAGTATGATCTTGCATCCTTGCTTATTGATCCATATGTGGATTTGCCTTATAAATTGCGGACTCAGCTACTTGATTACTGCATTAAAGAGATCTCAAAATTTCTTGAGATTAACGAGGAGCGGTTCCGCTATTGCTTCAGGTATTGTTCCCTGACAAGAAATTTACAGATACTTGGCGCATTTGGCAATTTAGTACGGATGAGCAATAAGTCTTACTTTGAACAATACATACCGGCAGCAGTAAAAACTTTAAAATATAATCTTTCAGCTTTGGGAGATGCAGAATTCCCGCGCATAAAATCAGTTGTAAATAGTTTGGAGGTATTAAATGGAACGAATAAAAGTAATGGTCAACGGAATTCCCGGTAATATGGCAGTGAGGGTGGCAAAACATGTCATAAAACATAGTATGTTTGAACTTATACCATATGCACTTACCGGGCCCGAAGTTACAGAAACAGAATTTACTTTGGATTCTACGGTTATCAGTCTTATTCATCCGCAAGAATCTGAAAAAGCAATTGCTGAAATAAAAGAAAAAGAGAATTATTTTGTCACTGTGGACTATAGTCATCCTTCATCCGTAAACAGTAACGCCGGGTTTTACTGCAAGCACAACCTTCCCTTTGTGATGGGTACAACGGGGGGAGACCGAAAACTCCTTGAAAATACTGTTTGTTCGTCATCCATTCCGGTAGTAATAGCACAAAACATGGCAAAGCAGATCGTCGGATTTCAGGCAATGATGGAATATGCTGCAAAAACATTTCCGGATCTTTTTAAAGGATATTCCCTTGAAATCAAGGAAAGCCACCAGAAAGGAAAAGCGGATACCAGTGGAACAGCCAAGGCCATGATTGGATATTTTAATGATCTGGGCACACCTTTTTCTGCAAATGAGATTACAAAAGAACGTGATCCCGAAGTGCAGAAGAAAATATGGGGTATTCCCGAAGAATATATTGAAGGGCACGGATGGCATACTTACACACTTGTTTCAAGTGACAAGACAGTGCAATTTGCTTTTTCGCACAATGTCAACGGCAGGGATGTTTATGCAAAAGGAACACTTGATGCTGTTTCATATCTGAACAAAAAGATCAAAGCCGGCAAAAAGGGAAAAGTTTACACGATGATAGATGTTCTTAAAGGCAGAAATTAGGGGTCGTCGATCAGGAGTCAGGAGTCAGGAGTCAGGAGTCAGGAGTTCGGAGGGAATGAGAAGGCGGTGACAAAGATGAAAAAAATAATATTTGTTCTTTTGTTGTTTACTGTTACGTCTGCCTTTGCAGATGAGATGTTTCCCAAAAAGGGATGGACGGAAAGGCCGGATCCCGTTGCAAGCCGGCATGCCATGGCTGGGGGAGAGATTTCAATTTTTGCAGGCCAGTATCCGAAAAGCCTGAATTATTACATCGACAATAATGTTTTGTCTGCAGAAATTTTTGGAGCTTTATATGAGACATTATTATCCATTAATCCGGTTACCCTGGAATATGAACCGGGGATAGCCGAAAAATGGGTAATCGCAGATGATAAAAAGACTTTTACTTTTTATATTGATAAAAGGGCAAAATGGAGTGACAGTCGACCAATAACGGCTTATGATGTCAAATGGACTTATAAAGCAATAATGGATCCAAAGAACCTTACCGGATCACATAAAATAAGTCTGGAACGTTTTGAATCACCGGTTGTAATAGATAAATATACCATACGCTTTACAGCTAAAGATGTTCACTGGAAAAACCTTGGCGCTGTGGGTGGTTTTCATATTCTATGTAAACATGTGTTTGACGGGAAGGATTTTAACAGAATCAATTTTGAATTTCCCGTAGTCTCAGGACAATATAGACTCGGAGAAATAAACAAAGGAATTTTTGTTAAATTGGAAAGGCGTGAAAACTGGTGGCATAAAAAATCTGAAAGATTTAGTGGGGTCGGTAACTTTCAAACTATTAGATTCAAGTTTTTTGCCGAGAGAGAAAATGCATTTGAGGCATTCAAAAAAGGCGTGATTGATATATATCCTGTATATACTTCCAGAATATGGATAAATGAGACAAAGGGAGATAATTTTTTAAAAAACCGGATAGTAAAGCAAAAAATTTATAATTATAACCCTGTTGGATTTCAGGGATTTGCAATGAATATGAGGAAGCCGCCTTTTGATGATTTCAGGGTTCGCAAAGCCATGGCACTTCTTCTTGATAGAAGAAAAATGAACAGCCTTTTGATGTACAATCAGTATTTTCTCCACAAATCCTATTTTGAAGACCTTTATACAAAAAAAAATCCATGTACTAACGAAATTATTGAGTTAAACATAAAAAAAGCCTTAAATCTTCTCAGACTGGCTGGCTGGCTGGTAAATCCGGCTAATGGTTTTCTTGAAAAAAACGGACAAAGATTTTCTTTTAGGTTTTTAACGAGAAGTTCTTCTTCGGAAAAATTTTTGGTAATTTACTCTGAAGATCTCAAAAGTGCAGGAATAGAGCTTGTAATTGACAAAAAAGACTGGGCTGCATGGGCAAGAGATATGGATGAGTATAATTTTCAGATGACGTGGGCTGCATGGGGTTCCGGTATTTTTAAAGACCCTGAGGGCATGTGGTCTTCAAAAGAGGCTGATAGAAAAGGCGGAAACAATATTACAGGCTTTAAAAATACCGGGGTTGATGAGCTGATTGAAAAGCAAAAAAGAATTTTTGATATAAAAAAACGCAATGAAATATATCGCAAGATTGATAAAATCATATATAATACTTTTCCATATATACTTCTGTGGAATATAGATTATACCAGACTTCTGTACTGGAACAAGTTCGGGACTCCTTCCACCGTGCTTTCTAAATACGGCAATGAGGGCAGCGCTTACTGGTACTGGTGGCTTGATGAAGATTCAGATGCAGATTTACATGATGCTGTAATAAACAATTCCATGCTGCCGTGGAAGAAACCTTCAATATATTTTGATGAAGTCTTTCAATAGTAATGGGGTAAAAAATAAAATATGTAGTGCCTGAACGAAAACTGCTAATTTTTACAATTTCTGCGTCAGGCGCAAATTTTAATCCTCAAAATACCCCATGTATTCTTGCGGTTAAAATTTGCTCCTTCCTTGAACTTAAAAAAATTTTCTGGTTTTCGTTCGGACACTATGTAGTAAACTGAACAGATGAATCCTGTAATATTTTTAATGGTGAAAAGATGAAAAAAATTTTTAACGGTCAAAAAACGGCAAAATTAGGTACCGAAAAGAAGCCCGCTGTTGTTAATGTACAAACAGAAGAAAGATTGAAAGAAGTAGCATTGATATTTGAAGAAAAGGGCTGGAAATATACAATTGGATTAGAACCGGATAAACCGGAAAATATTACCGATTTGGAAATGTTATTAAATACACCAAAATCAAAAATGGCCGAAAAGAAAATTGGCCGTAATGAGCCCTGCCCATGTGGAAGCGGAAATAAGTATAAAAAATGCTGTGGTAAATAAGGAACGTGAAGGTTAAAAAACATCAGGCAAAAGGAGAAATTGATTTTTGGCAACTATCTTGCTATTTATATTACCTTTTGCAGCAGGTCTCGGACTTGGGATATTTTACTTCGGCGGCCTCTGGTTAACAGTGCGGCGACTCCCGGCGGCGCAACATCCTGTTCTTTTAAGCTTTTGCAGTTTATTCTGCCGTATGGTGGCGGTTCTGACCGGCTTTTATTTTGTTATGGACGGTCATTGGCTGCGGCTGATTGTTTGCATGTCGGGTTTTTTGGGAATGCGTAGCATCCTTGTGCGTCTATGGGGTCCGGATAAATGCATATAACTCCTGATAGTTTAATTATTTTTCAATGGGGTAATGTTTCACTGAATGCAACCATTTTCTTTACATGGTGCGTAATGGTTTTGATGGTTGTTGGCTCCTGGTTAATAACCCGAAAGCTTTCCACGGAAACCCATTTGTCTCGATGGCAGAACCTGATTGAAGTTCTGGTGACCGGTATGAGAGATGAGATCCGCGACATCAGCGGCCAGGACCCGGGCAGGTACCTTTCTTTTGTGGGCACGCTCTTCTTGTTTATAGCTGTTTCGAATCTTCTTGGCATTATTCCCGGTTATGTGCCGCCCACAGGCTCTTTTTCAACCACGGCAGCGCTTGCCCTGTGCGTTTTTGTAGCTATTCCCATCTATGGCGTTTCCCAAAAAGGCCTTTCCTACTTCAAACAGTACATTGAGCCCTCTATGTTTATGCTGCCGTTCAATATTATCGGAGAGATATCACGCACTTTTGCAATGGCAGTTCGATTATTTGGAAACATTATGAGCGGTACGATTATCGCTGCCATCCTGCTTTCCATTGCGCCTCTTATCTTTCCGGTTCTCATGCAGGTTTTAGGACTTTTGATCGGATTAATCCAGGCATATATTTTCGCAATCCTGGCTATGGTATACATAGCTGCCGCAACCCGTGTGCAGCGCCCGAAAGAAAAAGCCGAACGGCAAAGCGAAAAAGGAGATTTGTTAAATGGATAATGTTAGCATTATTGGAGCCGTGTCTATTATTGCTTCCGGACTGACCATGGCCATCGGTTCAATCGGTTCCGCTTTGGGAGAAGCGCGGGCGTTGGCCCAGGCGTTGAGTTCTATTGCTCAGCAGCCTGATGAGACCAATAATATTACCCGAACCCTTTTTGTGGGTATGGCTATGGTGGAATCTACCGCAATTTACTGCTTTGTAGTATCCATGATTCTGATTTTTGCCAATCCCTTCTGGGAGCATGTTGTATCCAGGGCAGGAGGATAACCTGTGCTTATTGACTGGTTTACCGTGATTGCCCAGATCATTAATTTCCTTGTGCTCGTATACCTGCTCAAACGTTTTCTTTACGGCCCGATTATCATGGCCATGGACGAACGAGCAAAAAAAATCGCTCTTAGCCTGGAAGGGGCCAGAAAAAAAAAAGATGAGGCCAACCTGGAGGCAAAAGACTATCGCAGAAAAAACAGGGAAATTGATGAACACCGCGAAGAGATGTTTTCTCAGATCAAGGAAGAAGCGGATGTCCGCCGAAAAAATCTCATAAACGAAGCCCGCAACCAGGTTGATGCCGGCAGGACCAAGTGGTATGAGGCGATCCGGAAAGAGAAAGAATCATTTCTTCAGGACCTGCGCCGTCGGGCAGGAAAACATACTTGCGCTATTTCCCGCCGGGTCTTAAAGGATATGGCAAATGTTGACCTGGAAGATCACATCATACATATCTTCATTGAAAGGCTTCTGAGTCTTAACAAGGATGAGATAGAAGCGCTTAAGAAATCCATACATCAATTACCACAAAAAATCAGGGTTCGCAGTGCTTTTGAAATTCCGAAAAAAATGGCCGGAAAAGTTATTGAAGTTCTGCGGAATCAGGCAAACGGCCATGTTGATGTGCAGTTTGAGGTTTCACCGGATATTATATGCGGCATTGAATTGAAATTCCCAGGCAGCAAAATATCGTGGAATATGGATGATTATCTAAAAACCCTTGAAGAGAGTTTCCTTGCAGCGCTTGAGAATAAAGCAGAAAAAAGCTGATGAAAAAGAAGATGACAGAGAATAACACAACACTGAAATCATTTTTAGATGACACATTCACGCTTTTTGACGGCGTTCTTGAGAACCACAGACCGGAGCTGAAAAGCCGTGAGGTGGGTACGGTAATCTCTATCGGCCAAGGCATTGCACGGGTGGATGGTTTGCCATCAGTCAGATCAGAGGAACTGGTCCGCTTTTCCGGAGATATCTATGGTATGGTTTTTAATATTGATGTTTCAGAAATAGGGGTTATTCTTTTTAGCGAAAGTGACGAACTGAAGGCTGGTTCCGAGGTAAGAAGCACCGGGCGAGTTCTGGATGTGCCGGTAGGGGATGCCCTGATCGGCCGCTTCGTGGATCCCATGGGCCGCTCTCTGGACAATCTGGGCACTATTCGTACTTCCGAGCGACGCCCTGTTGAACGGCAAGCCCCTGAGATTATGGACCGTTCTCCTGTGACAGTCCCGCTTCAAACCGGACTTAAGGTAGTAGACGCATTAATTCCGGTTGGTCGCGGCCAGCGGGAGCTCATTCTTGGTGACAGACAAACAGGCAAGACAGCAATTGCGCTGGATACGATGATTAACCAGAAAGATAAAAATGTTATTTGTATCTACTGTGCCATTGGTCAGAGAAGCTCATCTGTAGCAAAACTCATTAACGATCTTCGCAAATACGGCGCCATGAGCTACTCTATCGTTGTGGTAGCTGAAGGAGAAAGCCCTCCGGGGTTGAAGTTCATTGCACCTTATGCGGCAACTGCCATGGCGGAATATTTTATGGAACAGGGACAAGACGTGTTGATCATATACGATGATCTGACACGTCATGCCAGGGCATATCGGGAGGTTTCGCTTTTGCTGCGTCGTCCTCCCGGCAGGGAGGCCTTTCCTGGCGACATATTCTATATCCATTCCAGACTCCTTGAACGCGCAACCCATCTCCGTGAAGAACTCGGCGGCGGTTCTTTGACAGCCCTGCCCATCGTGGAAACAGAGGCTCAAAACATATCCTCATATATCCCAACAAACATCATCTCAATCACTGACGGCCAGATATATCTTTCTCCTGACCTCTTTCAAAAAGGTATTCTCCCGGCTGTAGATGTCGGAAAATCAGTATCCAGAGTTGGCGGAAAAACACAGCTCGCCGCATATCGAGCCGTTGCCGGCGATTTGCGCCTTTCCTATTCGCAGTTCGAGGAACTGGAGACATTTTCACGTTTTGGAACACGTTTGGATGAGGAAACACGCAA
>DAOURZ010000302.1 GCA_030627475.1 Deltaproteobacteria bacterium
AAATCCGTTGCCGATAAATTATTAGAAATAGCCCATAATCTTTTTTCTTACAATATCGTCTTTTTTCTTTATTTTTCAACCATAATCATTCAAAATCTTCAAAGCCGGAAAGGAAAATGTTTAAAAAAATAATCTCAAACAGCTATAAACCCCCAACTGTCGCAGGATAAGCTGCAAGAACTATGTTAAAATTTGAATGAATTTGTTTTTATAAAAATTAATTAATCAACAAAACATAAGACCTTGACAATTCTAATTTTGAAGAATAACGCCCTCATGTTTCAATCAAACGAAGAACCTTCCGTAAAATTTCCCCTTTGAAGGATTAAGGATTAAGGTCTGCCCGCAACACTCTTGCTTGCGAAGCAGACAAGGGATGTAACAATTGTAAGGAACGTGGACGAATTACCGATAAAACCTTGACAACGATACATATTGTTGTGTAATCAAACAATAAATATTTTTTGTAAATTAATTTTGTTTTATATAAAAAGGGTGTTGCAAAGTAAAAAGTTTTTGTAGTAAAATTAGTTAGTTAGCCTATAAAATTCGTATTTTCCATCATGGCGTAACTATCTGTTTTAACTATCAATAATAGCAATCTTTGCAACACCCTTATAAAGGAATCCAAGTTGATAAATTCACGCATAATTTTTATGTTGGCTTTAATACTATTTTTAATATGCGGATGCGTCCAAACATTGCAAAAGACTTCCGTTTATCAGGATAAAAATCCTGCTTTATCTGAATTTAAAAGTCTTCCTGATACAAAACCGGCTTATAAGACAAAAAATCAGAATAAAAAATCCTCTCTTATTAATATTATCGAAACAGATCATAGCAAATCAGAAATTAAAAGCGAAAATCATAAAGCAAATAATTCAGAACAATGCGATATTATAATAAATAAAAAAATACAATCTATTCTGGATGAGGCTCTCGACTTCTGCCAGCTATCTCAGGATTTCTGGCAAAAAGGAGAGCTTGAAAATGCTCTTGGGGCTCTTGATCAGGCATACTCTTTAATTTTGAATGTCGATAGTAATGACGTTCCGCATCTAATACAGCAAAAAGAAGACCTGCGTTTTATGATTTCAAAACGCATTCTGGAAATCTATGCGTCCCGCAATATAGTCGTAAATGGGAATCATAACGCAATACCAATAGTGATAAACAAGCATATTAAGGCTGAAATAGATCGCTTCACAACTGGAAGAGAAAAAAAATTTTTCAGGAAAGCCTACAAGCGTTCAGGCAAATATCGCCCATTTATAGTATCGGAACTTAAAAAAGCCGGCCTTCCTGTTGAACTGTCATGGCTTCCGCTCATAGAAAGTGGATTTAATGTGGTTGCGCTTTCAAAAGCCAGAGCTCTCGGCCTTTGGCAGTTCATTCCATCAACCGGCTACAAATTCGGTCTTAAGCGTGATATATTCATTGATGAAAGAATTGATCCTGTCAAGTCAACAAAAGCCGCTATAGCATACCTGAAAGAGCTGCATAACATTTTTGGCGACTGGAACACAGTTCTTGCGTCGTATAATTGCGGAGAGGGAAGAGTGCTTCGTGTAATACGAAGTCAGAATATAAACTACCTTGACGATTTCTGGGATCTATATCAAAGGCTTCCGCGGGAAACCGCAAGATATGTCCCAAGATTCCTTGCAACTCTATACATAGTCAAAAATCCGAAAAAATACGGACTTGATTCAATAGAAATAGATTATCAAACAGAATATGAGACTGTATCTGTATCAAAACAAATGCATCTTGATAATATAGCAAAAAACATAGGGATTTCCAATAAAATACTAAAAGAACTCAATCCTGAGCTGCGATATAATATATTGCCCTCTGATCAATATCCTCTGCGAGTTCCACCCGGCAAGTGTGAAGTACTGCTTTCAAAGCTGAATAAGATACCGGTCTGTTCTCCACCAAGAAGCACAAGAATTGTGTACCACAAGGTAATGCCGGGAGAAACTCTTTCAACCATAGCAAGACGATACCGTACAAGTGTCAAAAAGATTGCACGGGTAAACAATATACGTAAAAACAATTTAATTGTAGCGGGCAAAAAACTTAAAATTCCACAAAATGGAGCAAAATACCTGGCTCGCAAGTCAAAATATTTACATCCATCAAAATATATCGTAAAACGTGGTGATTCTTTGTGGATTATCGCCAGGCGTTTTGATACTACAACAAAAAAACTTCAGAAGCTGAACAACCTTTTAAATACAAATCTTCATATTGGACAGGTGCTAAAAATACCCGGTCAAAAGGCAAGCCCTATCCCTGCAACAACAAAAATATATCTGGTAAAACGCGGAGATAGCCCCTTCATGATAGCAAAACAACATAACGTACCCCTTAAACACTTTTTACGCACAAATAATCTAACAGCCGGATGCAAAATATATCCGGGACAAAAAGTATTTGTTAAATAAGGAACGTGGACGAATTAACTTCCGCAAGTAGGCGCACAGATTTAGGTCAGGTTTGTTCAATCTAAAAGCACAAAAGTTGAAGGAATAGCGAGCTATTTCAAGATTTTTGTGATTTTAGATCGGGCAAAGATGGCCTGATGCTGTGATGCATAGTTGCGGAAGTTATTTCG
>DAOURZ010000102.1 GCA_030627475.1 Deltaproteobacteria bacterium
ATTGGCAGTTTTCGTTCAGGTACTAAATTAAGCTATTATTCCGATCTATACGGTATTTCTTTATAATGGATATTAGATCATCTATAGCAACTGATAATTTGTCATTGATAATTACATGGCGGTAAAAATCTTTGTTTTTCATCTCTTGTTCTGCGGCATTGATACGCCTTTCAATGGTAAGCTTGCTGTCAGTCCCTCTTGATTTGAGGCGTAATTTAAGAATATCTAATGAGGGTGGCATGATAAATATTGTTATGCTGTCAGAGTATTGATCAAGAATCTGTAATGTGCCTTTAAAATCAATGTCAAGGAGTATGTCACTCCCGGAGGCTAAAACTTTATCAATAAATTTTGATGACGTGCCATAATAATTACCATAAACTTCCGCCCACTCCGCCCATTCGCATTTTTTTATTTTATTTTTAAAATCGGTTTTCGTTATAAAATAATAGTTAATTCCATTTTGTTCTCCCTTTCTGGGCTTTCTTGTAGTGTATGATACCGAATAAAAGAGGTTGGGGATTGTTTGATCAAGAACGGCTTTACAAAGGGTCGTTTTACCGGCTCCTGACGGTGCTGATATGATAAAAAGATTGCCATTGCAGTAAATATGGTTTGAACAATTCGGACTGATTTTTTGATCATTCATAACAGGTTATTCTGAGTCTTTATCTTTAAGAATAGTATAACGCAGCGATATTGTTTCTGCCTGTATAGCTGAAAGAACAACATGATTACTGTCCATGATAATCATGGCTCGGGTTTTACGCCCATGGCTTGCATCTACAAGACGCTTATTATCTTTAGCTTCATTTTTAAGTCGTTTCATTGGAGCAGAATTGGGTTGTACAATAGCTACAACGCGATTAGCAATTACAGTACTCCCAAAACCAATATTCAACAGCTTGTGTTTCATGTTTTTTTCCTTTTTTACCGAGCCTTATTCAATATTTTGTACTTGTTCTCGTATCTTTTCAAGTTCAGATTTAACGGCTACTATTATATGAGATACATTCGAATTTCCTGCTTTCGCTCCCATTGTATTAAATTCCCTGCTGAATTCCTGGAGCAGAAAATTGAGTTTTCTACCAGCGGATTCTTCAGAATCCATAATAAACCGGAATTCTTTTATATGGCTTTCAACTCTTACTATTTCTTCAGAAATATCGCTTCTATCTGCAAAAAAAGCTGCTTCCTGCGCAATCCTTGCAGGATCAATATCAATCATACCCTGAGTTAATGCATTTATACGTTCCTTCAGTCGTTCCTGATAATAAAATAACAAATTCTCAGATTCTTTTTTGATTTTATCAAGACTTTTTTCTATAAAATCAAGTCGATTGATAAAATCCCTTACAATAAAATCCCCTTCCTTTTTTCTCATGGCATTAAGGCCGTCAAGAGCAATATTTATACAGGTTTTCAATTTATCCCAACAAACATCAATATCTTTGCTGACTTCAACAGGTTTAATAACTCCACCTGTGTTCACCATAAGGTCTAAGGAAATATCAGTGTTTATATTGAACCTGTTTTTAAGTTTGGAAAGTACATTTATGTATGCCAAGGCTCTATGCTCATCTATATCAAAAATATATGCGTCTTCGGAATCATCTATTATCTGTAGTTTGATTTCTATACGGCCTCGTAATACTTTATCAGAAATCATACTTTTAATTTTATTTTCCAGACAAAGATATTTATGAGGCATTCGCAGAGCTATATCAAGATATTTGCTGTTATAAGAGCGAATTTCTACGGAGACAGTTAATTCGTCTTTTGTGCTTTCCGAACTGGCATATGCGGTCATGCTTTTCATCATTTTTTGTTCCCATTAAATATTTTTTTCGACAGGATTTACAGGATATTCAGGATTTAATTTAGCCCCTCTTCGCTTCGCATTTTTAAATCAGCAATATATTTTTTTCTTACCATTTCAAGATAAGTAAGCATATTTTTTTCAGTATAATCAGGGTAAGTCCATGATAGTTTTCTAAACGATCCTTTTTGATAGATCAAAGTAAGATCCGCATAGATACCCATACCGATATAAATTCTGTGTGCATAGTTTTTGCCGGTTGCGAGAACAAAACGTTCCTGAAGCATATAGCCTGGATCAATGTTGATCAGACGCTTATTGTTTTTTGAATATTTTTTTTCGATTTTGTTTGTAATGATTTTTATTTCCGGCAAAGAACTTTGTTCAATAAGAGATTTAAATGCAAAAACTCTTCTGAAAAGTGGAGAGCCCATTTCAGGTTCGTAATAACTGGTATAGTTAAAGTCCAGCCACGGACTAACCATATCAATAGAACCAATTTTTTCAACAAGTTCCGTTACAATCGGAACAATAAGACTCTTGTCCTTCATAAAGAGTCCTGCAACAAGTTTGGCCGGGTTAGGATTTCGGGGCACACTCATTTTTAAGAAGCTATGCTTTTTGCTTCATCAATGAGCATAATTGGGATATCATCTCTTATCTCATATAAAAGCTTGCAATTATCACAGATAAGCCCGTTATTTGTATCGTTAATATATATATCACCCTTACACTTTGGACATGCAAGTATATTGAGAAGTTCTTCACTTAACGCCATGATTACTTTCCTTTTCTACCAGGTTCCAGGTCGCATGAAAAATTTACCAGCTAATGTTTTTTTCTATAGCTGTGCCGTTCTTTATAACTACCTGTGATTTACCGCTGTTATTTATTACAACATTTCCCTTAATCTTTATATCTTTCTCAAAAAGCACATCCCCGATTATTTTAAGAGATTCGCAGTCAATTAAAGAAGGAATGCCGTTTGCAAACCTTGCATTAAACATATCTATTTTTCCGTAATATCTCTGATCAAGATTTATCTTTATATTGCTATCATTATGTTCTTTTTCAGGATTTACAATAAGTTGATTATCATCTGAAAATAAAAAACAGTCAGAACGAACAGCCAAAAGATCATTACATGTTTTAACAGGAAAAAAACGAGATCTGGGGACTTTGATTGCTGTTGCCCCTTCAATAATTGAAACTGCTGCTCCCATCGCGGTTTCTATCTGATATACAGGCGGGCTGTATTTATCCCTTGGATCTAAATTCTTTGAGTTCAAGATCATGGGGAGTTTAACTGTTCTATGCTTTTTAATTAAATTTTTCAAGCATTTAAGATCAAGCCAGATGTTATTTGTATTGAAGTATTTATAACGACTTATATCTCTACAGTTTTTACGCTCTATTTCCGGACATTGAGCTGATTCACGCAAAATTAAATGGCCATTCTTGTGTCTCGCCATATGTCCTCCTTTGAAATCAAGCGGTATCCTTTCCGAGACCTCCATCATAAAAGGTAAGCCTTTCTCGGCAAAAAATCCAAGGAGCGATTTATCTATAGTTGCGCCCAGATTATCTGCATTTGCAATAAAAGCATATCGAATTCCTTCATCAAGGAGTTGCTGAAGTGTTCCGGACGTTGACAGTGCTGTATAAATATCTCCATGGCCAGGTGGATTCCATTCAAGGTGTCGACTCTCCGGCCAGTCCGCAGGAGCAAGGTCATGACGCAAGATTTTGGGAAACTTATGCTGAAGGAATAATCTGGGCATTTCGGATGGTTTCATTATTGATAGAGCTGAAATTGTATCCTGATGAGTACTGAAACTGTTCATAAGACACAAGTTGACATTAACTTTTTCCGCCTGATTCAATATTATTTCAAGAAAACTCTTGTCATTTTTTGCTCTTATCAGAGATTTGGCTTTTGTTAGGCCCATAGTTGTGCCAAGGCCACCGTTTAAAATTATCATAACAACATGTTTTAATGCTTTTTCACCGGCCTCTGCATATCCGGATGCATCTCTTGCATCTGCAATTTCATATGAATTAACGGGTCTCATATCTTTGTCGTAAATAAATCCTTTTTCACCTGCAATAACTTTTTCGTAATAATATGCAAATGTATCAATAACTACGGGCTGAATACCCTCTTTTTCCATTTTTGATATAAAGGACTGCAAATATTTTGGTTCGCCCGAATTCTTCAAATAATTACCTCCTCAATCCATCCCAAAGGATCTTCTGCCCTGCCATATTGTATATCTGTAATGGCTTTGTAAAACTTGTCAGCCATAGTACCAACTTTACCGTTGTTTATGGTTAAAACTTTTTTGCCGTATTTTATTTCACCAACAGGTGAAATAACGGCAGCCGTACCTGATCCGAAAATATCCTGAAGCTTTCCTGATTCGTGAGCATCAACCAATTCGTCAATACCGATCTTTCTTTCTGTAATTTTCAAATCCCACATTTTTGCAAGAGAGATCACAGAATCTCTGGTAATGCCCGGAAGGATGCTTCCGCTTAACCCGGGTGTAATAATTTCATCGTCTATGACAAAAAATATATTCATAGATCCTACTTCTTCCACATATTTATGCTCAATTCCGTCAAGCCATAGAACCTGTGTATATCCATTTTTACGGGCTTCTTCGCCGGCATAAAGACTTGCTGCATAATTTCCCGCTGTTTTGACATTACCAAGACCGCCGTTTACAGCTCTGACATGGTTTTTTGTAACCCAGATTTTAATTGGATTAAAACCTTCTTTATAATATGCGCCAACCGGTGAAAGAATAATAAACAAACGATATGTATTAGAGGCTCGAACTCCGAGAAACGGATCCATGGCAATAATTGTCGGTCGTATGTAAAGGGAAGTTTCTTTTGCGTTCGGGACCCAGTCCTTTTCAATATTCAGCAACTGCTTCAGAGCAAAACAAATAAAGTCTTCATCAACTTTAGGAATGCATAGAGCACGTGCGGAGATATTAAGCCTCTTAAAATTATCTGTCGGTCTAAAAAGCCGGATAATGCCTGAGTTTGTCTTAAATGCCTTGAGTCCTTCAAAAATAGACTGACCATAATGAAGAACCATTGTAGCCGGATCCATTATAATGTTTGAGTATGGCTCTATCCGCGGATTATGCCATCCTTCTTCCGGATTATAATCCATATTAAACATATGGTCTGTAAATATTGACCCAAAACCAAGATTGGAATCATCCGGCCGCTGTTTCAATTTGTCGGATTTTGTAATAGTTATTTGCATTTAATTCTCCTTAAAATAAATTCCATAACATAAGACCGGTTTTATAATCATAAGCTCTTTCTATTGGTTTTCCTTTTAATTCCTGAAGGTTGATTTCCCCTGCGAAAATAATTGTTTCTGAAAAAAGATGTCCTCCAATAATTTTATCTTTCTCATCACTTAACACAATATGAGCATGTACAAATGGATTGCCTTTTTTTATTGAGACGTTACCGGTACATGATATAATTTCAAAAGGAGCTTTTTCTCTGGAAATTACATGAACTTGTTGTTTTTGATCATAACATCCTACGGTAACGGATGAAACAGAACCAATAACTGAAAAAACGGCCATCCGTATTGATGCTTTTTTACAGAAATCCTCAACAGAGGTTATCAAATCCTTGCCAAACGGAAATGACCCTAAAAAAAAACGCCCGGGTTTAAATTCAGAGCAAGATAAATTCATTATGCAACCAAGAGGTTAAATTTGATTAAAAGATTTTTTCTTGATTTTTATTCCTTGGGAACGTGAATGTGGACGAAATAACTTTCACAAGTACGTACACAGATTCAGGTCAAATTTGCCCAAATCGCAAATATAGGCTCAGATCACAAAAGCTGATGGAATAGCGAACTATTTCAATATGTTTGGGATTTAAGCATAGGTTTGAAATTTGGCAAAGGCGGCCTGAAGCTGTGATGCATAGTTGTG
>DAOURZ010000217.1 GCA_030627475.1 Deltaproteobacteria bacterium
CCGCAAATTGCAACGAGAAATTGATGGTTAATCCTGCTCAACAACTTTTCATTTGAATCAAAATACAATCTCTCAAATAATGCCTTATAAACATGGAAGTGTTTTGCCTTGGAGTAATTTTGAATTATCGTCTTCCAATGTTTTTTCCTCCAGATATTATTTAAAACCAAAGTATCTTTTATCATTTGTTTTAAGTTCTTTTGATAAACAGGAATAGTTATCCATTGTTTTCCATTAGGCGTTTTTATCTGATTTCTGTTCCTCCAATCATTTTTCGTATATTGAACATTATCAAACAATATAAACTCATCCACAAGATTAATCATGTCAAAATACCCCTTCCAGGGGATATAGTTCGACTGGACTATTGCGACAGACTTGCAGGCTGGAGACGGATTTTCAGACATTGTTTTTATAGTTCATAATTGAAACTCAAAGTTCAAAGCATAGAAGCTGAAAGGTTGAAGGTCAAGGCTCAAAGATCAATGAATTTTGGGGAACATTCTTAATGATTTTTGCACCGCAACCGATTACTGCATTTTCTCCTATTTCAATATATTCTTTACAAACGGCATTGCTTCCGAAAAAAGTTCCTGTCCCAACCTTGACTCCTCCATTAATGATGGCGCCTGTTGCGATATGACAATGATCCCCGATGATTGCATCATGCTCAACCAAGGCTTTGTTGTTTATAATGCAATTGCTTCCGATCTTCGCTCCGGCGTTAATCAGAGAGTGGTGCATTATTATTGTTCCATCTCCTATTTTTGCGTGTTTTGACACATAGGCAAGGGGTGAAATGATTATCGGCAATTTCACTCCTGATTCTTTCAGGGCTTGAAAAATCCTTATTCGTTTTTCCGGACTCTTGATCTGACCCAGAGTAATCAGAAAGTTTTTATATTCATTTGCAAGCAGCGACAAGTCATCATCTGTTGCGATGATTTCATAGTCGAAAATCTTTTGATGCAGTTTTTCCGGCAGATCAACAATGCCGGCAATGCGGTATTTTTCATGCTGCTCAATCACGTCAATACAAGATTTGCAGTGGCCGCCGCCACCGATTAATATAATTTTTTCTTTCATAAAAAATTATAGTTAAAAGCTCAAAGCATTGGAGTTCAAAGCCAAAAGCTCAAAGCTGAAAGGTTATTTTTTGGATTTATAGAGAGAATTGATAAGACCTTTGATCATTGAAGCAATTTCGATTCCTTCAGATTTCAGCGAAGAAAATTCCTCAGCGGAAATCCAGCCTTTTCTTTTAAATATTTCCAACAACGTCATGGTTTCATAAGCCCGATTCCAAACCTCCAAATCTTCATAACCAAATTTCATCTCTCCCATTGTCTGTGCTGTTTTCCTTTCAGCTTTCAGCTTATACCCTCACACTACTCGGAATATTTACCACCCTGTCTTCAAGAAACTGTGCGTTTTCCAGCACATCGGTCTGGCAATCTTTATACATATCCAGTTTGTTTAATAGTCTCCAGACGGGGCGTGTCATGACATTTGCATTGTTGGTTACTTTTAGAAACTCGTCACGCGTTTTCCGATCGGGCATGATGATTGCGTTAAGCCAGTAATTTGAACGGGCATGTTCCGGTTCTTTGACAAAGGGGATCTGAAGAGTTTCAAAAAATTTCTGGTAGTAGCTTGCCAGTTTCCGTTTGTTTTCAATAAAAGCGTTGAGTTGTTCCAGTTGTGCGCATGCAAGGGCCGCGTTGAGATTCGGAAGGCGATAGTTGTATCCGGTTATATCATGGACATATTCGTATGGATGGGGTAGTTTAGCCGTTGTGGTTATATGTTTGGCCTTTTTCGCAAGTGTTTCGTCATTAGTTACTATGGCACCCCCACCCCCGCAGGTTACGGTCTTGTTACCATTAAGGCTGTAAATTCCAAACTGTCCAAAGGTGCCTGTGTGTTTGCCTTTGTAAAGGCTTCCAAGCGATTCGGCAGAATCTTCGACAAGGACGATATGATAATGATTGCAAATTTTGGCAATTTCATCAATACAACAAGGATGGCCAAAGGTGTGCATGGGAACACAGGCCGCAATTCGTTTACCGGTTATTTTATTGTAACAGGTATTTCCTTTTATACGCGCATAGGCTTGCAGAAAACTTTTTAAAGGAGCGGGATCAAGTCCCAATGTATCCCTGTCCACATCAAGGAATATGGGGTTAGCCCCACAATATGAGATGGCATTGGCCGTTGCCACAAAGCTCAAAGGCTGGGTAATTATCTCATCACCCGGCTGAACACCCACAAGTTTCAGGGCAACATAAAGGGCGCACGTTCCGTTGACTGTGGCCACGGCAAATCTGGCTCCCGTAATTTCGCAAATCATTTCTTCAAATTGATCTACAAATTCACCGACCGAAGAGACGAAGGTGGAATCAATAGCGTCAATGACATATTTTTTTTCATTGCCAATAAATCTTGGCGCATGCAACGGAACAGGGTTCTCGCTGGGATAAAGCGATTTTATGAAATCAATAATCTCTGAAAATGAATTAGATGATGTTTTTTTTATCATATCGCTTTTGAGCTTCTGGCTTTCAACTTCAAGCTTTGGAGCTTCTACACATTATAAATATCTGTTTTATACTTCCGCAGGTTATCAGGATCTGTAAACCAGGCAATCGTTTTCTTGAGTCCTTCTCTTATTGAATACTTCGGCTCAAAACCGGTCAATTCACAAATTTTTGTATTATCACACCACAGGCGAAACACTTCTGATTTTTCAGGACGTATTCTCTCTTTTTCTTCAACCACTTCAATATCTGAATTCATTAATTCCTTTATATGGTTGACCACCTCACCCATAGTAATCTCATAATTCGAGCCTATGTTTACGACTTCACCAATAGCCTCTTTGCATTCAGCCAGAGCGACAAAACCCCGGCATATATCTCCAACGTAGTTCAGGTCGCGCGTGGGAGTTAAATCGCCAAGCTTGAGTTTGTTTTTACCACTGGCAATTTGGGTAATAATTGTCGGAATAATAGCCCTTGCGGATTGTCTCGGCCCATATGTATTAAACGGCCTTGCGATTGTTACCGACAAATCAAAAGAACTATGAAAGCTCATTACCATTGCATCTGCGCCAATCTTGGTTGCGCTGTAAGGAGATTGCGGCTGCAACGGGTGCTTTTCATCAATAGGAACATATTGAGCAGTGCCATAGACCTCAGATGTAGATGTGTGGATTATACGTTCACACTCATTTTCAAGCGCTGCCTGACAGATATTCAGAGTCCCCTTGATATTGGTATCCACATAACTGTCTGGCGCAACATAAGAATAAGGAATGGCGATCAATGCAGCAAGGTGAAAAATAACATCAATGCCCTTTGTGATTTCTTTACAAAAGTGTGGATCACGAACATCTCCAGACAGAACTTCAATCTCATCCAAGCAATCAAGGATTTCCAGCCATCCCCAGTAGTTAAATGAATTATAATAACTCAAGGCTTTTACCTTGGCGCCTTTCTGAACCAGCATTTCAGTGAGATGCGAGCCAATGAAGCCATCGGCACCGGTAACCAAAATTTTTTTATTTTTTAAATCCAACTTAATCCTCAGCCATTCGCCCTACCATCGCTGCTTCTAGTCTGGTAAGGTCTAACGGATTAACAGGAGATGTTACGATGGTCAGACATTCG
>DAOURZ010000284.1 GCA_030627475.1 Deltaproteobacteria bacterium
TAAGACTTGTCAAACGATTTATTACATGATACGTTTGACGCACTTTTAAGAACATGTGCCGTGCCCGGCACACAACCAGTCAGTGCACCTGACCGGAAAAGCCGTGGCGTTTTTCGCTTTTACGTTATTTTGAGTAAAACTTCGCATTTGCCAATTTTATCTTTGGCTTTTCCGGCTGGTGACTTCTACGTTGGGCGGTAAAAAGAACTGAGGTAGGAAATTATGCTTACATGGAATTCAATTGACACGTTTGATTTAAATTCTGATTTAATTGAAAGTGTTAGAAGCAGAGTTGAAAGTAGGCATTATTCTGATGCAATATCGGCTGGTTTTAAATTCCTTTCAAACACTCTACGTGAAAAAGGCAATTCAGAAGGAGATGGTGCCTCACTTGTAGGGCAAGTATTAGGTGGTCAGGCACCAGCTATAAGACTTAATCTCCTTCAAACGACATCTGAAAAAGACGAACAAAAAGGAATAGAGCAACTTGTGCGAGGGCTCTATATTGGCATACGAAATCCGCGCTCACATGAAAATTTTGATGACGACGAAGATTTTTGCATTCGTATAATTGTGTTGATTGACACTGTACTTGGTTTTTTAAATCGAAATGTTTCAGATTTTGATATAGAAGAATTTGTTTGCAGAATTTATGACCCACATTTTGTTTCAACAACAGAATATGCTGAAGCTTTGGTTGCTCCCGTACCTGCAACAGAGGCTCTTACAGTGTTTCAGCAAGCTTTTTCTAGGCGTCAAGAAGGTAATGGTAGTGAAATTAAGTATGTGTTTCATGCATTATATCAAAAAATGACAGAGGCTAACATAGCTGAAGTCATGAGTGAAATAAGTAGTGCATTAAAAAATGAAACTGAAACGAGCGATATCGCAGAAATATTTCGATTATTTAGAAAGGATATGTGGCAATTGCTCGACGAAGATGTCCGTATGAGGATGGAAAATTTAATTATCAGTGCTTGTCAGAAAGGAAGATATAATGCTTTTGGAGGCCTTCAAGCTGGTGGCATTGGATCTTGGGGCAATAGATATGGGAAATATTTCTCTCAGCGTAAGGATCTTGCCGACATATTAATAAGAAAATTAAGCAATGATTGGTATACACAAAATTATGTTGGAAAATATTATTTACGCTCTTTACCTGTAATTATCCGAGGAAAAACGAAAAGAGAAGAAGCCGCTAATGCATTAACTTATGCTTTACTGATTAACAAAGCAAATATCCTTAGAAATCAATTTAAAAAAGTTTGTAGTAACTATCCAGAACGATGGAAAGAATCACTGAGAATTTCCATACAGGAAGAAAGTGATAGCGATACAGATTATTCAGAAGAAATACTTGAGCTACTACAATAGAATCGCCCAACAATTTTATGCACCGGACTGGCGAGCACGCGCGTTTTTCAGAGGTTATTCCAATGTCATTGCTACGTGCTGTCGCCATGGCCAGCCGGTGATAATTGACGTTGGGCGTAGAAAAAAATGGCATCCACACATGTTCAGAAAAAATGCGAGCAATGGATCATTGATCACTGGTTGCCCGACCATTTTCATGAAGAATTTAAAAACAAACGGTTGAGAATGCAAGGAAGAGGTGAGTTTGAATTTGATGCTGTGAGCGGTGATAAATTGATTGTCGGCAATATTTCTACAGCAACAGCTTTTACCTATCGAGGTGCCGTAGCCTCCGGCAAAAAGTCGAAGATACGAGCAGATTGCTTAATGTTGTCCCTGGTTTCGGCAAATAGGATGCTTCTGCTTCTTACAGAGCCATGCATGTATGAGTCTTCTCTGAAAGAGCAAGAAGCTGGAAGACTACCGCTTGATATTGAAATATGTCATGTAGAGCTTCCGTTAGATTTAAAGGCAGAGCTATCCGTTGCTCGTAATGTGGCTTCAAAAGAAGTCCGAGGCAGCGCCCAACAAAGTGCTACCTGACATTTTTCCGCTGTGTTTCAAAATGCAGGTGAATTTAACCGTTGGGCATATGACAAAAAACTAGCGAGAGGTTGATTTCAAATGGTTCAGATTAGTATAGATGAAATAAAACAAAATTTATCGGCTTATCTTCTGCGCGTGGAAGCTGGAGAGACCCTTATTATCGTAAAAGCCGGTAAACCACTGGCAGAATTCAGACCTGTCACTTCGACACTTAAGCTATTGCGACCTTTTGGATTATGCACTGGAGAGTTTGTTGTGCCAGACGGTTTTGACGATCCATTGCCCAAAAATATCATTCAAGAATTTGAGGAATAATGAAGCTCCTTTTAGATACTCATATCTTCCTTTGGTTTATTAGTGGGGATAAACGTTTGCCAAAAGGTATGCGGGATAGCATCCGTGATCTTAATAACAAAGCCTATTTGAGTGTTGTGTCGCTGTGGGAAACGATGGTTAAATACCAGCTTGGCAAACTTCCATTACCTCAATCACCAAATATTTATCTACCGATACAACGTCAAAAACATCAGATAGATAGTTTGCCTCTTGATGAAGCCAGTGTATCTCAACTTGTCAATCTTGCTCAAATTCATCGTGATCCATTTGATCGTATGTTGATCTGTCAAGCAATGGAACACGATTTGACTATTGTAACAGTGGATAATGCCATTTGTGCTTATCCTGTCCGCGTCCTAAACCGAAGTTCCCATAGGGACTCGTAACGGCTACCAACTTAAGGCGGGACACTTTTCATAGCTCAATTGTTTAGAAGTTTTAAAAAATTACAAACAACGCTCAAGA
>DAOURZ010000156.1 GCA_030627475.1 Deltaproteobacteria bacterium
ATCCATAAGGGCAAAAACTTTGCGCATTGCAGGACTGGAGCCGATAATCCCATGCAGGTTGAAACTGTCCTGCACCTGCGACTTGAGCCTGAGATTCTCTTGCTCCAGAGAACCGGCATGGTCCTTGAGTTCTCCATAAAGCCTTGCATTTTCTATAGATATAGCAATAGTTCCTGAAAGAATTTCCAGCAGTCTGGTTTCCCTTGCCGTAAACTTCCCTTTAAGCTTGTTCAGAGCATAAATGACTCCTATCAACCCTTTCCGAGTACGTAATGGAAGACAGATCATAGACTTGGTCACAAAGCTTTCCTGAAGATCAATTCCCTTAAAGAACCGGTCATCCCTGGAAGCATCCTGGATCACGACCGGACGTTTTTCCCGCAACACCCATCCCGCTACCCCAAGATGATCAGGAAACCTCATCCGTTTCATCCTTACGTAATCGTTGTTTTTTTTCTCTTCCACGGTATGGATAAAATAGAATTCCTTCCGATCCGCATCATGCAGGGCAATGGATGCGCCTTCTATACAAAAGACCGTCTTGATTTTGCGCAGGATGCTCTTGAGCATCTCATCAAGATTACGTATGGCATGAATTGATACGGATGCATCATATAAGAGTGTGAGCTCCTCCTTTGTAAACAATATTTCATGGTTTATTTCTTCCATTTTGTTCCTCCATTCAAAATATCAGTAAAATCAAGTAGCAGGACAAATGCATTCTGTCAACTGAATTAACACCTGATCTCTATAAATGTATATCAAATTTACAGATAGCATGGTCATTTTTCTATTAAGCAAGGTTTCCCAAGAGAAGGGTTTCCATATTTGTTTGACTTACAACTATCATAGCATATAATATTACAACATGGGATCAGGGAAAACAGCCAGCGTCAGAGCATTGATAGAGACCGAAGTCATGAAAAAACCATGAAGGGCTATTGAGAATTCCAGACAAGGCAAGGGGAAGTTATTTTGTCCACGTTCCCTGTTAGAAAACTTTGGACTGTTGAGGAGTATATATGACTGTTAAAAAAGGGCAGGAACTTGAACTTGAAATTACTGAATTGGCATTTGGCGGAAAAGGGATTGCGCACAAAGACGGGTTTGCTGTTTTTGTTGACCAGACCGTTCCTTTGGATATTGTAAATGCCCGCATAATAAAAAAGAAGAAGAGCTTTGCTGTGGCCCGTGTTGTCGAGATAGTTAATGAATCACCATTCAGAATAAGTCCTCCATGTATATACAGCGGGCAGTGCGGAGGATGTAAATGGCAATGTTTACAATATGACAAACAGCTTGATTGCAAACGGCAGCATGTTATTGATTCACTTGAGCATATTGGGATTATAAAGGGAGTAACCGTTCATGCCACCATACCATCGAAGCTGATTTATGGATACAGAAACAAGATGGAATTTTCCTGTTCCGACAGGAGATGGCTTATGCCTGATGAAATGGGCAAGGAAAATCCGGATTTAAATTTTGCGCTGGGGCTTCATGTGCCCGGTACTTTTCACAAAGTGCTTGATATCAAAAAATGTCTGCTTCAACCCGCGTCTGGAAATAATATTCTTGATGACGTAAGGACCTATATCAAGGAATCAAATGTGCCGGTATATGGACTTAGGAGCCACATCGGCTTTTGGCGTTTTGTTATGTTGAGACATTCTGCGGCTTATGACCAATGGATGGTAAATATAGTTACTGCGGAGGAATCTAACAAGATTGTCAAGCCATTAGCTGAATTATTAACAGCCAAATATCCGGAAATTGTATCTGTAGTTAACAATGTAAATACCCTCAAGGCCGGTATCGCTGTTGGAGAGTATGAGATACTTCTTGCAGGCAGTTCATCTATAAAGGAAAAAATCGGTTCATTTGAGTTTGAAATATCCGCAAATTCCTTTTTTCAGACTAATACATTGGGCGCTGAGATATTATACGAAAAAGTCAAGGAATACGCAGAGTTGTCAGGAGAAGAATATATTGTTGACCTTTACAGCGGAGCAGGCACAATAGCTATTTTTCTTGCTGATTCGGCAAAAGAATTGACAGGAATAGAAATTTCCAAAAGTGCAGTGCAGGACGCTGAGGCTAATTGTCTAAATAATAAAATTTCAAATTGCCGTTTTATCCTTGGAGATATAAAGGATTGCCTTGAACAGATAAAAAAGCCGGATGTCATGATAATTGATCCTCCAAGGGTAGGGATGCATAAGGATGTGGTTAAACAGATTCTTGATATGGCACCGTCTAAAATTATCTATGTTTCCTGTAATCCGGCGACAATGGCAAGGGATCTCGGTATAATAAAGGATAATTACAAAATACTGGAAGTGCAGCCGGTCGATATGTTTCCGCATACATATCATATAGAGTCGGTTGCCAGGCTTGAAAGAAAGTAAAAAGAACTGCTATAGTAGAAAGTTATGTTGCGAGTTCAAACAGGTCTTGAAAGGTTTATTGAGTCTCCCCCAAAATGGATATTGGGCTGCCGTCTGGGTCTATTAAGCAATCCTGCTTCGGTTGACAGAAACTTTCGTCATGCATGCGAATTGATTAATTTAACTATGCCCGGTCAGCTTGGTGCCTTATATTCACCTCAGCACGGTTTTTTTGCTGAAAAACAGGATAACATGATTGAATCGGAAGATATGATTGATCCGGTATTGAAAATCCCTGTTTTCAGCCTTTACGGCCAAACAAGAATCCCCTTAAAAGAAATGTTTGATCCAATTGATGTACTTATTATTGACCTTCAGGATGTTGGAACCCGTGTTTATACTTTTATTTATACAATGTCCTATTGTCTTGAAGCCGCAAAAAAATTCGGCAAAAAAGTAATAGTTCTTGACCGTCCCAATCCTGTCGGCGGCTCTGTGGTAGAAGGCAATTGCCTGTCGTCGGAATGCAAATCATTTGTAGGGCGTTTTCCTATTCCTATGCGTCATGGGATGACAATAGGTGAGCTTTCTCTTTTATTCAACAGTTACATCTGTGGAACAGGTTGCGATCTTGAAGTTGTCGCAATGAAAGGCTGGGACAGGACAATGTTTTTTTATGAAACCGGTCTTTCCTGGATTCCTCCATCACCGAATCTTCCAACTACTATGTCGGCAATGGTTTATCCCGGTCAGGTACTCTGGGAAGGCACAAATGTTTCTGAGGGGCGTGGAACAACCCAGCCTTTTGAGGTTTTCGGAGCTCCTTTTATTGATACTGAAAAAATTCTTTCCGACATGGGGGATAGCAGATCGGAGGGAGTGATCCTCAGGCCTAATGTATTTGAGCCCACGTCAAATAAGTGGAAGGGAATTCCATGCAGAGGATTTCAAATTCACATAACTGATCCGAATAAATTTAATCCATATGTCTTTTCCCTTAAGTTGCTTAAATCGATCTGTTTTCATCACAAAGGTGAGTTTGAGTGGAAACAGCCTCCTTATGAGTATGAATATATAAGGCTTCCCATAGACCTTATAATCGGAGACAAGGAAATACGGCGGCGCATAGAAAAAAATGACGATATAGATGAAATAGCAAGATGTTGGCAAAATGATCTAAATGAGTTTATTGAAATAAGCAAAGGCTATCATCTTTATCGTAAGGAGCGTGGACGAAATAATTTCAGCAACTATGCATCATAGCTTCAGGTCATCTTTGCCCGATCTAAAATCACAAACATCTTGAAATAGCTATCTATTCCGTGTCCTTCCGGCAAGCCTGCATGAATTTCAATAATATAAATGTTATGCTCGGTTATTCATTAATAAAAAGGAGAATAACCGATGATTCAGAAAATTTGTCACGCTCAAACCTTACTATCAGCGAGAGTAAGGAACAGTTTAAGTTATGGCGTAAAACCCGAAAAAGCCATAGGCCAATGCCTGGGGAATTGCTGTAGATGTACCAAGATAATGGGATAGAATTTTACTCCCAATTGGAGTAGTAAATTTCATGATTAAATCTTCGAGTTCAATTAATTCAATGATTTCAAAATTAATACGTTCACGTATAGTCTTATTTTTCAACCAATCCTTAGTATCGACAGTAAGGTAAGATGTAGTAATAATAAGGTATTTATCTGGCGAATGGGCCATTGCTTTCTCAAAAGACTCCGAAATATCACTAACTCCCAGCGCTCCTGTCGTTTTCCTTTTACATTCTATTATCCATTCGATTGTTTGAGGTTTTCCAGGTATATCTTCGGTAGTAGTTGTTGCGGTTATATCTCTTCCTTTATCGCCAGGTCCTTTGTATAATTTTCTGTTTTGAAAACCAAGTTCTCCAAGCAACTGAAAACAAAATTCTTCGAATTCATCAGGCGGCACTTTGTTCCATTCGATTAACATTCTTATCCATGTAATTTAATATTTTTTTAATAATCATATTTGATTAAATCTGATTTGGGTTGCCCAAGGGTGATGACAAAGCCCAACGTAAAGCTCACCGGCACCAGAAGCCAATGATGACTTGGCAAAAGCAAAGTTTTTCTCTGAAATGGCAGATGCAAAAAACGCCTCGGCTTC
>DAOURZ010000060.1 GCA_030627475.1 Deltaproteobacteria bacterium
ACTGTTAAATCAAAAAGACGCTTAATATTCATTTATTACAAGCCTTCTCCAGAAAAGAAACCAGGCTGTCAGCTAAATCCTGCCTTGAAAATTGGGATATGGCCAGCTTGCGGGCGTTGATTCCCATTTCTTTCCTTTTTTCAGGATTATCCGCCAGTTCAATCAAGGCGTTTGCAAATGCTTCAGGATCTTCGGGCGGAACTGCCACACCACATTGATTTTGAATTATAATCTCTTTCAGCCACCTGGAATAGTTGTTTAAAACCGGAAGTCCGATGGAAATGTAATCAAAAAATTTATTCGGTGATGTTCCATAGTAAAAAGCCGGTACATTATCAAGGATCATCATTCCCACGTCAACCTGCTGAAGCAACTCAGCCAGTTGAATCTTGGGAATCGGATCAATAAATATGCAATTGTTTAACTCTCTATCAAAAGCTTTTTGCTTCAACTCAGGCTTAAGTTTACCATCACCAACAAAAAGCAGATAAATGTCAGCCCTGCCCTTTTCTTTTAAAACACTGGCAACATCCAGGACTGCATCAAGACCATTGGCAATACCATGAGCGCCAGTAAAAATGCATCGGAAACTATCTTCAGGAAGCCCTGCAAGCAGTTTTGAACTGTTTTTAGCATCAGTCTTTCCAGGCTTGAATATATCAAGATCACAGCCGTTGGGAACTCCGGCCAGAGATCCCTCACTTCAAAAACAAATCGTTTTCCCGGTTTCATTATTCGCATCACAATTCCGGGTATCCCTGCTGTAAGCGGAGTGGAAGTGGCAAAAAGCACGTCATATTTTTCTTTCCAGGCAATAAAAGTGCTCCTGAAAGCATACTTGAAAAAAATCAATGCCCGGTTCATCAGGCTGTCATAGTTGGAATATTCCAGATTAATCTCAATGACATCTATGCCATCCACGATTCCTCTTCGCATACCATTTTCAGACTTTCCCACAAGACCCGTCCTGGCCATAAATCCTGATCCGCAAACCATTGTAACCTGATGACCATGGTCAATAAGCCTTTTGGCCATTTCATAGGATCTGGTTCCTGTGGATCCTTGAGGCGTTGAAAAATGCTGGTGAAAATATAATATATGCATGAAAAAATTTTAAGTTTTAAGTATTAGGTTTTAAGTTAATTTCGGTTATCAATGTTGCTGGCTTGGTTTTTATGCTTACTTCCAGAACCGGGAGTTCTGTTTTTCTTAGATAGTGACGTGATTCCCATCCCTTTACCAACTCCAACCGGCGAATTGTTTTATCAGAACATATCTCAATTTTAACACCAGATCCCTCACAAACATTTCCCGACAAAGACCACTCACCCGGCTTGAGACGCCATCGTAACACTGCATTATTTTCAAATCCGTCTATCTCATCTATTATCTGCCACACATTGTTTTTCACTTTTATGGTGCGTTTGTGTCGGCAACCACAAAAATCCTGACAGGAAGCAGACCAAAATAGAAGACCGTCTTCTTGAACAACTTTATTATCAAAAATCCCTTTTGACCATGATCCAAACAAAAAGCGCCCCACTCTCGGCATTTGATTTCGATCATCAAACTGGACAGTATTGTGTGACCGGGTTCCTGAAAAATAATCAAGCCACTCAGAATCAGTATTATAACTAAAGGTGCCGCCATCCCGGAGGATATTTTCACCTTTGTGCCAAAAATCAAAATGAAGGGAGTCTGCATGACTTGGCCGGAAACGGAACACAGGAAAACAAACAATGCCCCATGTCCTGCTGTCAGGAGTTGTCAGCTTTGCATAACCGCCATCTGCAAACACATGCGATCTGTTAAAAGTGTCTTTTGTTTCCTCAACATCATCCAGACCAAGCCATCTCAGGCAGTCATCCCACACGCCTGCTCCGTATGCACGACAACCAGAAAACAATGCGGACGCCAACTGAACGGATGGCCGATAATCCCGATATGGAGTATTTGTCAACAAAAAGAGCCTGGCCCCGTCATTGGCGCCAAGATTGGGTGCATCCCCTGAAAGAAATTCTGTCATCTGAAAGAGCCAATTTGTTGCAGCCCCGGCTTTTCCATAAAAATTTAAAGAAAAAAAAGGTTGATCTATTTCGCGCCTCCAGAATTCAACCATTGACAACATATCAAGCGCCAGACGGTGATAGTTGACTGAATATTGTGAAAAACTCCCATCCTTTTCTATCAGACGGTTCACCCTGTCTTCCAGCAAGATCCGCCCTTTTTGCACCCAATAACCAGCCTTTCTCAAAACATGCGGATCACTGCTTACCATTTCAAGCCATGCCCCGCCGACAAACAACCCTGCTGCTTCGCTCACCCCGTGATTATTATCCTGGGCAACGGCATAGCGCACCGTCGGAGCGATACGGCTGCAATGTTCGAATACAAAACGAATCAATCCGGAGGCAGGTAATTTATGCTGGTTAAGCAAAAATGCCGCAAGCAACGCCTGCAGCATTCGAATAGCGGCTTCCTGCCCGCATTTCCAATTCGGCCCCAGGTTCAGCGGATTCTTATCCGTCCAGTCACCTGCCCATTTATTTAATACCGAGAGGTATTTTTCAGCTCCGGTTATACGGTATGCTCTTGCAAAAACCAGCGCCCAGTCAAACCGTGAGGCCTCCCAGATAATCTTGATGTCTCCCACTTCATCGCTAAAATCAGGCAGCCTTGACCAGTGTAAATCAACATCAGGACATCTCTTTTGAGATACAGGATTTAAAAACCAGTCAGGAGGAGAACCGACATTATATTGCCGGTCTGAAAAATAAAAAATATCCCCTTTAAGCTGATCTTCAGCAAAATCAACAACTCCGGATTCCGGAACAGGACAGGATAAATCTTTGATTAAATGGCAAGAGCTATGAAACAACGGATCATGATACCTCTTTCCTTCAGGCATCACCTTTTTGATCAATCCGCTTGCAAGCGCCAGCCTGTACCCCGCCACATTTGCAAACCCTAACCTGGACAGAAGAGGCAGTAATAATTTTATTTTATTCAACATCATAATAATCAGCCGCAGATAAACGCAGATAAACGCTATTTTTTTATAGTTCACCATAGACTACTTATATTTCTTTGTTAAAGTCATTTCGTCCTCATTCCTTAATCTACGGCCATTAATCTTTTTTTCTTTCTATATAAATATATCCGCGTTCATCTGCGGCTAACAAGAACTTCCACAATCCTCTCCGCAGCTCTGCCATCCCACAGCTCCGGTGTGAACCAGTTTATATTTGAGATTTGAATCGTTTTTAGACTCTATTGCCCGTATTATGGGAGCAATCTTCATGAAATTAGGTCTTGCGCCTACAACAAGCAGTATCTTCATTTTTATCCTTCGTACTTTTATAGCATACCAGTTTTCCAATTATTTTTTTGATCAATTTTCGACAATATGATATATTGACAAAACGTCATAATGAAAATATATTGTTTTCAGGTCTGTATCCAAAACATAACATATTCATAAAAAAGGGGATTATTATGCTTGTAACTATTGACAAAAGAGGCAGCATCAGTTTACCTGCTTCAATAAGAAAGGATTTTGGGATCAAACCCGGCACCCATCTTGAACTTTCAGTGGAAGCCGGCGGTGCAATACACCTTTACCCTGTTGAGTTTTATCGAACAATAAAACTCAATAATTCCGGTTTATTAAAATTAAAGGAAGCCAGGGACTCGGAAACAGGTAAACTCCCGGATTGGTTTGAAGAGGAACGCAGCAATGCCGGCATTGATTCCGAATAAAAAATTTATTTCTGATTTGAAAAAATTTAAACATCAGAAAGCATTACTGAAAAAAATTGCTAAAACCGTAAATTTTCTCGAAGAAAATCCCCGTCATCCCGGCTTGAGGATTGAGCGCATCACGAATGACCCAACAGCGTGGTCTGTCCGTGTTGACAAGAAGTATAGAATTTCATTTGAGCCAATGTCTTTCTTAACAACCGGTTCTCCGGATTGGACATCCCAACTTAAACTCCTGCGTATTCTTGACCATGATGATCTTTACAAAACGCCTCGTTAATTGAGATCTTCTGCTTTAATCTGTGTTTATCTGCGTGCATCTGTGGCTGATTAATCTTTTTATCCTTGCGACTTTTTGCGGCTATTAATCTGCGAAAATCCGCACCTTTTATAAATAAAGACAGCTCGACAACTCAATGGTTAATATTTAAAATGCGACCCCGTTGGTTTTCCCAAAAGAGTTTCACAAGTTGACAACGTCCACCAAGTATACGTTGACTTTATAAGTCAATGACTATTTAAATAATTTTAAATATTATAACAACAATTAAAAGGAGGCATTCATGCAGATTGACAGCTACATAGCCGTCACTAAAGCCAAGGCCAAGCTGCTTGACATGATACAGAACATCGACGACAGGTATGACACAATAGCTATTACTAAAAATGGCATACCGAAGGCCGTTATAATGTCCATTGAACAATACGAGGCAATGTGCGAGACTATGGCAATCATGGCAGACCAGGATATGATGAAACAGATGCGGGCTTCAATAAAAGACATGCAAGAAAAAAAACATTGGTTGACTTAGAGGACATTCTTTAATGTACCGAGTCAAATTAACACCTACCACTGGCCGAATGTTCAACAGCCTGCACCCAACAGTAAAAAAACGACTTAAATCAATACTCAAAGGACTTTACGAAAACCCGTATCTTGGAAAGGAGTTGCGGGACGAACTGATCGACTTCAGGTCATTAAAAATAAAACGCTACCGAGCAATATATCAAATTGACAACAGAAATAAAGAGGCCATTATATATGCGGTTGGACACCGTAGGGATATTTATGAGATAGTCACTAAACTTGTAACGAAACACTGACCTCCAACCTCCGCCTTCCGACCTCTGTCTTTGACCTCCTTGGCACGGCGTAGCATTGCGTAGATGGCTGATCTCCGTCCTCTGTCCTTTATCTTTGCGTCTCTTGTGCCTTTTTGTTTACCCAGTTCAATCTCTGTTGCCCTTATTTAACCGGGGCGGCTAATTCTTTTCTTTCTTTCTTCTTTCCTGAGCAACCTTCTCTAAAATCTCCTGAGCAAACTCTTTTATATTCTCAGTATCATACTTTTTTAGAATAGAGCACGCCGCCTCTCCTGAAAGACGTTCCCAATGAAGCATTTTCTTTATTCCTTCATCAAAAATATTTGAAAGATATTTTTTATCAACATTATAGAGATCAAGGACAGCTATGGTTCTTACATTCCAATCACTAAATTTGGGAGGAACGTTATAATAAAAGTACCCCATTCTGAGTGGTTATGGAAATTCACTCAATCCAAACCTGATACTTGGTGAACTCATTTGAAAATTCCTCGGTCCCATAGATTATTTTTTATTTTTGCGACCTTATCAATTTTCGTGTTCGTTCGTGCAATTCGTGGACAATCCCTTTTTGCATCCTTCTTTACGTCTTAGCGCCTGCGTGAATCCTTTCTCCCAAGTCCAACCATTTTCAGCAGAGTGGCTAAAATTATCCTGATATCAAGCCAGAAACTCTGATCGTTGACATACTGCTCATACATTCTCAGTTTATGGGGCATCACTTCGTTCAGATATGCTTTTTCGGGATCTTCCGCTTTTGCCAGAACGGCCTGTTCATCATTATAATACAAAGTGGCATAGTCGGTAATTCCGGGTTTTACTGAAAGGATAGTTTCTTTGCAGGTATCAGGCCATTTTGAAACGTAACAAGGAACTTCAGGGCGGGGTCCAACCAGACTGATATCGCCTGTGAGGACATTGAACAGTTGGGGCAGCTCGTCTATTTTTGTTTTTCTTAATAGACTGCCGATGCGGGTAATTCTCGGATCATGTGAGGCTGTTACTTTGGCGCCTGTCTTATCAGCATCAATAACCATGCTTCGAAATTTATAAATATTGAATAGAATTCCATATTTTCCAACTCTTTGCTGCTGAAAAAAAACAGGGCCCCCATCCTTTTTTACTGCCCATGCAACAACAATAAAAACAGGCACTAAAGCGATGAGGCCCATCAGAGACAAGACAAAATCAAAGCAACGTTTCATTCACCACCATCAATATAAATTCGGTATTACAACAAGATCTTTTTGACTGATGCAATAACATATTCAAGCTGATTTTCCGTCATTGCCGAAAACATCGGCAAACTCACACACCTTTCAAAGACCCACTCGGCATTAGGAAACATCTCCGGCTTCAGACCATATTTCTCCCTGTAATACGTCATCCGGTGAAGAGGCTTATAATGAACACTTGTGCCGATATTTCGCTTTGTCATCTCATCTATAAATTCATTACGGCCAATACCGCTTTTTGTCTTGTCACGATCTATGAGAACAACAAAGATATACCATGAATGATCTTTCATATCGCAATATAATCGGGGAAGGATAAGACCTGGTATCTCTCCAAGTTCTTCATAATAGATCTTCGCTATCCGCTCACGCTTTTCACGAAAAAGCTCAATCTTCTTTAATTGATGAATCCCCAAGGCGGCATTGATATCGGGCATATTATATTTAAACCCGGGAGCCACCACATCATATTCCCATGATGCCCCCGTGGAAAAACGATCCCACACATCCCGGTTGATCCCGTGAAGCCGCATTACCTTCACCCTTTTTGCAATCTCATCATCATCCGTGCAAAACATCCCACCTTCACCGGTAGTCATGGTCTTATTTGCATAAAAACTAAAACAGGTTACATCGCCAATAGTGCCAATTAATTTATCATTATACCGTGTTGGGAGCGCATGGGCCGCATCTTCCATAATTTTTAAATTTAAATCCTTTGCCAGGGCGCAAATGCTATCCATCTCACACGCGTGCCCCCCAAAATGAACCGGAATTATCGCCTTTAATCGTTGACTTTCCCCTTTCAGCTTCAACCGCCTTCTCTATATGCGTTGTATTTATGCAGAATGTATCGCTATCGCAATCCACAAATATCGGATCAGCATTTAAATAGCGAACAACTTCAGCAGATGCAGTAAATGTCATCGTAGGAACAATGACCTTGTCCCCAGCCACTATTCCCAAAGCTTCTAATCCCAAATGAAGCGCAGCAGTTGCGGAATTTACCGCCATGGCATGCTTTGCACCAACAAACTCCGCAAAATCCTTCTCAAATTGTGCACACCGCGACCCAGTCGTCAGCCACCCGCTTTTAATAACATCAGTGACTTCCTGTATCTCATCAGCCCCGCATTCAGGTAATGCAAATTCTACTTTCATGTTAATTTATCCACGAATTTCACGAATTATCACCAATTATTGTTTTACTGTTTCGTGCAAATTAGTGTAATTAGTGGACGATTAAAACACAAAGCGTTTCCATTCCA
>DAOURZ010000155.1 GCA_030627475.1 Deltaproteobacteria bacterium
ACCCACGAGAGCATAAACAAATCTGTGATGAATATTTTTTATATCAGCATCAAGATAAACAATTATATCACCTTTTGTAATATAAAGGGCTTTCCACAGATTTTCGCCTTTTCCTTTAAACTTTTCAAGTTGGGGCAGGATATCATCAGCCTTGTAGACATCAGCGCCATAGTTTGAAGCTATTTCCATGGTTTTATCTGTTGAGCCGGAATCAATAACCACAATTTCATCAATAAGCGGATAACGGGATATCAGCTCCGATGTCATAATAATAATTTCTTTTGCAATAGTTTTTTCTTCATTAAGAGTGGGCAAACAAAGAGATATTTTAACCTTTTTTCTTTCTTTTTCTTCAACAAGACGGTTAATGTCTTTAAATTTAGAATAATGAAATGTATTTTTTCTCAGCCATTTGCTATTCATCACAAACTCCTTCGTCTATTGCCATAAGCACTCCAATAATCTGGGCGATTCCTTTATACATTGGTTCAATTTCCATCGTAGAATTTTCAAAATGAATATTTTGTCCTTGAGTAATTCCCAGTGTAACTGCCGGTATATTATGTGAAAGAAAAATTGATAACTCAGATTCACTTGGTTCACATATTGGCTTTAAACCCAAACTTTCAATTACTGCCCCGGTACTTTTTACTAGAGGATGATTGTATTTTAAACTGGCTGCATTGAGATTACTTATAGCTTTAAGCTTTAACACGATTCCATGTTTGTGACTTATGTCTTCAATAATATCATTAATATTATTATAAATACTCGTTACCATCTCATCTGAATTGCTCTGAATCTCAAAACCAAGCGTTGCCTTATAAGCTATAGTTCCATGCTTAAAACCGCCTGATATTTTACCGATAATTACTTCGGAACGTGGTTTTTGAGGCAAACGCAACTCCAGGATCTGGTTTATAAGTTCATTTAAAATTAATATCGCATTTGGTCTGAATTTTTGAAACCGGCCAAGTATGGGTGATATATCACATTTAACTTCACATCTGACCATTCCTTCAGAATAATAATTGAGTCTGCCAAGTTCGATGCCTTCCAGACAAATTGCACCTCTTATGGGAGTATCCCACGTTTTCAGAAGATGTTTTATGCCCCGCAAGTTTCCGCTTCCCAATGATTGTATAACGCCGGCCAGGACAATATCGGATTCAAAACAAAGATTTAGTTTTCTAAAAATCAGTGGCAACGAAGCCAAAACCCCAACGCCCAATGAATTATCAAGAATGCCTGTACCTGTTATTGTTTTTTTCCTGACTGTATAATTATGATCAATATCTTTTCCAAAAATAGTGTCTATATGTGCAACAACAAAAACAGGTGGCTTTGCTGGAGAAGTTCCCCTGATAATTCCAATTGGATTCCTGTATCCATCGGTTGTACATTCATCTACCTGAAACTCGGCCAATCTTTCCATAAAAAACTCGGCCCGCCTTTTTTCATTGAAAGTAGGAGCAGGTATCTGTCCAATAAATACTATATTAGCGATAATGGTTTCCTTGATCGACTTAATTGCCTCAACAAAAGATGGTAATTTGTCAAGATACTTTTTCATATTTACCCCCTTCATCTGAAACTACCCAAAGCTTATCGAAAACAGATTTTTTACTACCATATGTACTCAAATTTCAAAAGAAATTATTGACATATTAAACATTTTTAAAGCAAAATAAAAGTGCTTTTAAATATTATTTTTATGACAATTAGGGCGAAGACAAGGATCGTCTTAATTAGGGCGATCACAAGGATCGCCCCTACAATTAAATTATTTTTATGGAGAATACCACAAATGAAAAGCTTTATTATTTTTTTCATAGTTTTATTTTCTACAGCGGTTTATGCTGAAACCATGTATATCGCGGATACTATTAAAATAACTTTCAGAACGGGGCCGGGAATTGATCGCAAAATAGTGGCAATGATCAAATCAGGCGAAAGGGTTGAGGTGCTTAATACAGAGGAGCCAGTGGAAGAATGGTCTTTGATTCGACTCACAAACGGAAAGGAAGGATGGGTTCTCAGCCGTTTCCTCACATCTAAAGAACCTGATGAACTGGCACTTATAAAACTGAAAAAAAAACATAATGTCCTTAAAAATCAAGCTATTTCTCTGATTGAAGAAAACAAGGTTTATAAAAAAGAAAATAAGGAAATGAATTCGGAACTTAAAAAAAACAAAGAAATATCAAATAAAATTAAATCATCTTATGAAACCCTGAAAAAAGAGTCCGCTGAATTTCTTGAACTAAAATCTAACTATAAAAAAACTTCATCAAAACTTGCCGAACTGACAAAAAAAGCTGGAAAATTAGAAGAAGAATTAACAAAGCTATTGCTGCATCAGAATATCAAGTGGTTTTTAAGCGGTGCCGGAGTACTCCTTTTTGGTTTCATAATAGGATTCAGCGCCAAACGTCAGCGCAGACGATCCTCTTTACTTTAGGAACGTGTAAGAAATAACTTTTACAACCATATATTACAGATTCAGGTCGAATTTGTGCGCCTGCTTTGGGAAATTAATTCGTCCATGTTTCTCAGGAGTTTATTACGATGGAATTTGAAACTGATTTTTTAATTATAGGAAGCGGTGTAGCCGGGCTGATGTTCGCCCTTAAAGTAGCGGAATTCGGCGATGTCGCGCTTGTAACTAAAAAAGGAATCATGGATAGTAACACAGCCCAGGCTCAGGGCGGGATTGCTTCTGTTTTTGATAAAGTTGATTCATTTGATCTTCATATCCGTGACACGCTTGCATCAGGAGACGGCCTCTGCAACAAAGAAGTTGTTGAGATGATAGTAAAAAACGGACCTGATAGAATTATGGAATTGATCAATCTGGGTGTACATTTCAACTTAAAGGGAAAAAGTTCAAAAAAAAATTGCGATTTTGATCTTGGACGCGAAGGAGGACACTCAAAAAAACGTATCGTGCATGCGGAGGATATGACTGGCCTGGAAATAGAAACCGTGCTGGTACGTCATGTCAAAAATCATAAACGTATTACCTTGTTTGAGAACCATATTGCAATTGATCTTATAACATGTTCGACTCTTTTAAAAAGCGGTCTGGTAACAACCAATCACGAAGAATCCTGTTGCGGAGCATATGTACTTGAAAGAGAAACAAAACAAGTCAAAACCTTTCGTTCTAAAATAACTCTGCTCGCAACCGGAGGCGCCGGCAAGGTGTATATTTACACAAGCAATCCCGACGTTGCAACCGGAGATGGAATCGCAATGGGATACAGAGCGGGCGCTACACTATCCAACCTTGAGTTTGTTCAATTTCATCCTACTTGTCTTTATCATCCTGAAGCTAAAAACTTTCTTATTTCAGAGGCTGTCAGGGGTGACGGAGGAATTCTTGTTGATTCTGCCGGAAATTCTTTCATGGAGAAATATGATCCCCAAAAAGATCTGGCCTGCCGCGATGTTGTTGCAAGAGCTATAGATACAGAACTTAAAAAAAGCGGAGATGATTCGGTATTCCTTGATATATCTCATAAAAATTCCGAATTTATTAGAAATCGTTTTCCTAATCTTTATGAAAAATGTCTGACTTTTGGTACAGATATGACAACCGAACCTATTCCTGTTGTTCCTGCGGCTCATTATATGTGTGGCGGTATAAAAACAGATAGTTCCGGCAGGACGGATATCCTCAATCTTTATGCTATTGGGGAAACAGCCTGCACAGGACTTCACGGGGCAAACAGACTGGCAAGTAATTCTCTGATAGAAGCGCTGGTTTATGCCCATATGGCAGCAAAACATGCAATAAAAGACCTCGAAGCATTAGATTTTAAATCTGTACCTGATCTTCCCCCTTGGGACGAATTCGGCACCACCGATAGTGATGAAGTCATTATGGTCTCACATAACTGGGATGAAATAAGACGGTTCATGTGGAATTATGTAGGAATAGTTAGATCGAATAAACGTCTTGAAAGAGCAAAAAGAAGAATAGAAAATATTCAAAACGAAATTCATGAGTATTACTGGAATTTCAAAATTGCAGGGGATCTTATTGAGCTCCGAAATATTGCTACAGTAGCTGAATTGATTATTAAATGCGCCATGCTTAGAAAAGAAAGTCGCGGACTTCACTACAATATAGAATATCCTGATCGTGATGACAAGTTATGGGGGAGAGATACTATTATCAAAAGGCTTGCAGCCTCTTAAATCAGCGGCAGGATGCTGCTGCTACTTTTAAAGAAAACACAATCTTATAATTTTCTGTTGGAGATCATATGACTGATTTTAAGAACAGTTTTGGAACAATATCAACTTTAAATACCGCTGACGGCCCTGTTGAATATTTTAGTCTCAGCAAACTTGCGGACTCCGGCTTTACCGGAATTGACCGCTTGCCTTTCAGTATAAAAATTTTACTTGAAAACCTTGTTAGAAATGAAGATGATAATGTTATAACAACAGACACTATAAAAAATATGGCGAAATGGAAAGCTGACGCTTCTGTGTGTCATGAAGTACCATTTATGCCTGCCCGCATACTGCTGCAGGATTTTAC
>DAOURZ010000400.1 GCA_030627475.1 Deltaproteobacteria bacterium
ATAAAATTTTTTCAAGTTCAAGGAAGACGCAAATTTTAACCGCAGGAATACATTGGGCATTTTGAGGATTAAAATTTGCGCCTGACGCAGAAATTGGAAAAATTGGCAGTTTTCGTTCAGGCACTAAATATAAAATTATCTATATATTGTGTACGCCTTCACTCTACTATACAATTTGAGTAAAGCTGCCCATCCGGGAACCCGCCGATGGGGATCAGATCATTAGGAAGGAGTCAGGAATTACCTGACCGCACAGGCAGCAAAATTTATAATATGAACGATTCAACTATAGCCGCAGTAGCAACGCCAATAGGTACCGGCGGCATTGGTATCATAAAGCTTTCCGGTAAAAATGCTTTGTCGATAGCCTCGCAGATTTTTCGAAGATCAAATTCTTCGATACCCAACCCGAAAGATAAGAATTCTGCCGATATTTTTTCTTTTAAAACACACCGCCTTTATCATGGTTATATTGTTGATCCTGAAAACAAGCGAGTTGTTGATGAAGTTTTACTTGCGGTTATGCTCGCTCCGCGTTCATATACCAGAGAGGATGTTGTAGAAATACAGGCGCATTCCGGTCAGATTGTACTCAGATATATTTTGGAGTTAGTATTAAAATGCGGTGCCGTAATGGCCAGTCCCGGTGAATTCACAAAAAGGGCTTATATCAATGGGCGGATAGGCTTAACACAGGCTGAAGCGGTTATAGATATAATAAATGCGAGGACAAATAAATCCCTGGAAATAGCAAATACCCTGATAAAGGGGGAGCTGCAACTATGTATAGAAAAAATTAGTGATTATCTTTTTAATTTTCTTGTAGAAATCAATGCAGCTATTGATTTTCCGGAAGATGTTGAAGAAATTGTTAATGTCGATAGAATACCCGATTTTTTTCAAAATGATATTCTTAAAACAATACAAGAACTTATCGATCAATATGACAATGGCCATATTCTTAGAGATGGAATAAAATTAGTTATTATTGGAAAGCCAAATGTCGGAAAGTCGAGTCTTATGAATTGTTTGATAAAAAAAGATCGCTCAATTGTTACTGACGTGCCCGGCACAACAAGAGACTTGATTGAGGAATCCTTTAGCTTGAGCGGTATGCCAGTTATTATAGCCGATACGGCAGGTATTCACGATACGAAGGATCCTGTTGAAGTCATAGGAATAAATAAAACTAAAGATTATATTGATTGCTCGGATCTAATTTTGTTTATTATTGATGGTAGCTCTATTTTAACTCATGAAGATTATGAGATTTTCGAAATGATTAACAAAATGAATTCTATCCTTGTAATAAACAAGTTGGATTTGTTTTTAGGCAAACATAAAGTCAATATGCCGGATTGCTGGAAAAAAATGCCCAGGGTAGAAATTTCAGCTCTTTCCAATAAGGGGCTTGATGCTCTTAAGGGTTTAATCGTACGGATTTCACTTGGAAAAAACAGTTTTGATTCTCAAAATGCTATAGTTCCAAGCTTGAGACATAAGCTGTTACTTGATAAATGCCTGATTGCGCTTTGTTCAGTCGTTGATGGATTTGATCGTGGATCATCGCTTGAGCTGATTGCTATTGATCTAAAGGTGGCGATTGATTTGCTATGTGAAATAACGGGGATTTTAGCCGGTAACGATGTTATAGATCAAATCTTCAACAAATTTTGTATTGGAAAATAGTGTTTCACGTGAAACAATTTAACAAAATCTCATTAATGCCGTTTTGGCGGAGGGGGTAATTATGGATATAGATTTTACGTCGTTTTTTAAGCAGTACGAAGAAGTTCAGGTGATGGCCGACAAGGTTTTTGAGCGTGTACAAAATGAGAATTCGGAATGCGTCAAATGTAAAACGAAATGTTCAGATTGCTGCAACGCACTATTTGATC
>DAOURZ010000078.1 GCA_030627475.1 Deltaproteobacteria bacterium
AGGCATACCCGTGGATATGTCGAGGATTTTTGCGAAACCTTTATGCGCAAGAGATCGGCGCAGATTGAGTAAAAAATCGCTCAATTTAGGTATTATGTTCTTGCCGAAGCAACTATCTTTAACAGAATCAATAACGATAACAAAAGAAAAAGCGCCTCCAGCTTGTGGGATAGAATGTAGGCCGCAGTCTTAAACAGTTTGCTTATCAGCTTGTCGAAGCCGGTCTCTTCGCGGGAGAATCCAATACTATACCCCCTGGTCATGTACTCGCTTCTGATCAGGGTGTCAAAATTCGGTTCAATCTTTCTTGACGACCATTTAAGGATATTTGCCAGTCCTGCACTTGCAATCATGGCTTTTCTTGAATCAAGGTGTAATGATGAAGTTAAGCTTATAGCCTTCGCAATATTGGCATGTTTTCGTATCAACTTGTTTTTTGCGGCAAAGATGGCTGGTTGCTTCAGGGGCTGATTTTGATACTGCGTTTCATCGGGAGCGGATACCAACCCTGCAGAAAATACACCCAATTCCGCCAGGAGCTTTCGCGTTCTTTCCTGCAACCTCTTATATTCTTCCTGAAGCTTTTTCAGTTTGAGATCAGCGTAGAAGATGTCCGACAAATTGTTGTCCAACGAGCCGGGACGATAAAAAGCAATACTTACGGGAAGATTAATTTCAAGAAAGTCCATTGTTGCAAATTTATCGGAACTCCTGTGAATGACCGGCCTTTGTCCGTGTTTTTCCAGCATGTAGGAGTAGTTGTCGGAAACGGCAAGTACGCCCGACCTTTTGGGAGAAAACTTGCTGATACGTTCAAGCTGAAAAGAAGAGATATAAGACTCATCGGATTCAAGATAAAATGCATAAACAGTATACCTCTTATCTGCTAACAACAACAGACAAAAAACAAGAAAAAACATGCAGGTTTTCATTATCAATCGCAAAACAGGCTCTGCCTTTCCGGATTACATCCAATAGCATTCAGTTGTTGTCCTGTAATCCTGATTGTTTTTGGAGAATAACAGACGAAATAACTTCCCCGGGTAAGTGCCTATATTCATCTTTCCATACTTTGCCTAATGAATGCCATTTTCCTCCGACCCCTGCCTTATAAGGGAATACGAACAATCTGTGATGCGGGAACAAGTCGAACTTTTTTTTGCAGTTCAGGAAGTAATTCGCGAAGAATGTTATATGTAATTATATGTGGATGCGCTATTCCGATAGCTTCACCATTCTTTTCGGCAGTACGGATAAGCAGATTTATTTGTTTTCTGATAAAATCAGGTTCCTGAATATGATCAATAAATACATCTCGTTGAGCGAAAGGAAGCTGCAATAGGCGGGCGGATGGTTTGCACAGACTTTCCGATGTTGTCAGGCTGTCAATGAAAAACAGGTTCCTTTTTTTCAGTATAGAAAATATTTGATACAATTGAGTTGAGCTGGTGGTCATTTTTGATCCCATATGGTTGTTGACACCTTTTATAAAGGGAATGGCATCTAAATTTTTATTGAGCTGTATTATAAGCTCATCGGGAGACATGGAAGTAAGAAGCATCCCCGGGCCCGGATCAATTGAGGAGTATTCTAATGGTTCCATGGGAAGATGAAGCATGGTTTCAAAACCTTTTTCATGGGCTTTCCCAGCAATTTTATCTTGAAATAAGCTGTGAGGTAGTAAAGATAAGGTCAGTACCGCATCAAGGCTTAAAAATTTTTCTGCTATTTTTTTGTCATATCCTATATCATCAATAATAATTGCCACCATAGGCAATGTTTTCATCAATGTCGGTTCAGGTTTATCTATTGATTTTTTATAATGTATTTTCTTTTTCGGATAAATTTCGTAAACGGGCATTCTATGAACTGTTTTTTTGCCTGCCGGAGATTTTGTTGAAGGTTCCGAGGATTGTATTGATGAGTTGCGCAACAGAAATTGATTTGCAAGAACTCCGGCTAATACAACCAGAACCATAAGAAATAACAGCCCGATAGCAGCTTTTTTAAGTTGTGTTTTTTTTGTGCTGCTTTTGTCGGATGTTTTTTTTTTCTGCTTTCCTGATTTTTTAGTCATATATGTTTTGGTAACGGTTGTCGGTTTACGGTTGATCAAAGCATAAAACGGTTAACCCTGAACTGTTAAGGAACGTGGAAGTTATTTCGTCCACGTTCCTAACCGACAACGGATAACCGTTTTTCACATTTTTTTTAAAATTTCATAACCCATAAGGATCTCAATTGCACGCATAACCTGATTATCTGATTGAAGTTCTTCGAGCTTGAGCGGCCCGTGTTTTGTTTCAAGAAGATGCATGGAGGGATGCTTTTTTTCATCCTTTTGTTTTCCGGGTTCTGTTTCTATGTTATCTTTTTCCACAGGCTCCGCTTTTAAATGATTTTTCAAGTCTTTTTCTTTCAGCATACCTTCATCATCAGCATTTTCCTTATTATTAATAAGGTGATATTTGACTTCAATATCAGGAACAATGCCCTGTGCCTGTATGGAACGTCCATTGGGTGTGTAATATCTCGCTATTGTGTATTTAAGGCCATAACCATCTCTTAATGTTTCTACTGTCTGTACCGAGCCTTTTCCAAATGATGTAGTACCGAGAATCAAAGCTCTTTTATGGTCCTGAAGTGCTCCGGCTACTATTTCTGATGCACTGGCACTTCCTCCGTTAATAAGCACTACTATTGGATAATTACGTTTGATTTTGTTTTTATGTGCGTTAAAAATTTTTGTATGCCTTTTTAGTCTGCCTTTAATTGAAACGATTTCACACTGTTGAAGGAACCTGTCTGATACCTCAATAGCCTGATTAAGAAGTCCGCCCGGATTGTTTCTAAGATCAATAACAAGTCCTTTTAAGGAAACATCTCCTGATTCAAGTTCTTTTAAAGCCAGCTCAAGGTCATTTGTTGTGTTGTCCTGGAAATTGGTGATCCTGATGTATCCATAACCTGGTTTTAAAACAATTGATCTTACACTTTCAATTGGAATGATATCCCTGACAAGTTTGAAATCAATAGGTTCTGATAGTTCTTTTCTTATTATGGTTATAACAACTTCAGCTCCTTTTGGTCCTCTCATTTTTTTTACAGCTTCCCAGAGCATTATATCCCTGGTTAATTTCCCGTCGATTTTAATGATTATATCTCCGGCTTTAATACCGGCTTTGCACGCCGGTGTGCCTTCGATAGGCGAAATTACGGTAAGGGCTTTCCTTTGCATGGTTATTACTATCCCTATACCTCCAAACTCACCATGAGTGTCAATCTGCAACTCTTCGAGGGCTTCCGGTGGAAGCAATGACGAATGAGGGTCAAGGCTGGAAACCATACCCTGAATAGCTTTTTCGATTAATTTTTTTGGTTCGACCTGGTCAACATAGTTTTTTTCAACCAGCTCAATTACATCTGAAAATAATTTAAGGCCCTTGTAGGTTTCCTCGTTGCCGGCTGAAAGATTATGGTTAAAGCCGGCTTCGACTGCCCAGAATATAACTGCAATGAGTGGTACCAGGAACAGCTTGAAATATAGTTTTTTCTTTATAGTCATGTTGTTACTCCTTCATTAATAGCATATCAGGCTGAAGCACGAAGCTTTCTTCAGCCTTTAGCCTGTCCATCTAAATTTAGCCATCCAAGCGGGTTCACAGGTTTTCCGTGATGTCGTAATTCAAAATAAAGACCGGAACCTACCATTGAACCTGTATCTCCCACCGTGGCGATAACTTCATCTTGTTCTACTTTATCTCCTTTTGTCTTAAAGAGTTCTTCGATATGTGCATAAACAGAGTAATAATTTTCTCCATGAGCTATGACAATCATATTACCGTAACTTTTTAACCAGCTTGAGTAAATTATCAGCCCATCATATAAAGCATGTATCGGCTCTCCCATGTCAGCTTTAATATCAATGCCGCTTCTGAAGTTTTTTACATTAAATTTTGTATTTTTGTAATGACCGAAAAATGAAATAATTTTACCTTTGACGGGCATATTAAGCAACCCTTTAAATGAGGTAAAATTTTTTGTTTTTATTTTTTCAACTTGTTTAAGCTGCTTAAATTCAATACTTAAAGCTTTCATGGTTTCATCAAGCTTATTCGCACTGTTTTTTAAGGATTCAATGGCAGCTATTCCAAGGGATTTTTTGCTTCGAATATCAGAAAGAAGCTTAGATCGTTTTTCCTTTTCAAGAGATATAATATTAATTTGTTCAATTAATTCCTGTGCAAGATTGATCTTCTCCTTTTTTTGGTTATTCATAATGCCCAGCAGATTTTTAGCTTTCTCCTTATTTTTAATTAGTTTTTTCTGCCAGTCCTCGTCATGAGTAAAAATTCTCTCCAAAGCATTTTCACGCTGAAAAATTTCGGACATTGATTCTGCCGAGGCGAAACCCTGTATTTTGCCAAGTCGGTGTAGTTTGTAAAGAGCAACCAATCGTTTTGATACATATTTCTCATTGGTTTTAATTCTTTCTGCCAGATCAACATGTAATTTACTAATTTCATGTATCTTTTTTTCAATGCCGGTTATTTCTTTTTTTATCGCCGAAACACTTTTTCTTGCTTTATTCAAAGCAAAATCCGCATCATTCAAACCGGTTAAAATGTTTTTTTCCTTTATGGTAAATGTCTTAAGCTCAGCCTTTTGTTTTGCAATTTTGCGATTGATGTTTGCCGCTTTTTTTTTAAAATTCTCAATAGTTAAATATTTTGCTTTTTTATTGGAATTTGAACAAGAAATTTCAGGAGGATAAAAAACTGTTATGATAATAACGGCGGTTATTAAGTTCTTAAGAATTGTTTTAGAGAGATATAACATCCTGACCAACCTGCAAATATGCTACAAAGTATTATTCCACAGTAAAATTCAGGAGACAAAAATTTTATATCAAAAAGTTCATATTTGAAGCTATTCTCAACAGTTGAGGATATTAACCTGAAAGTAATAAAAAGAGCCGCAATGCCTCCCATTCCTCCAAGTGTTCCCTGAATAATGCTTTCTATGTAAAAAGGACCTTTAATAAATTTTTCCGAGGCGCCGACAAGCCTCATTATTTCAATTTCTTCGCGTCTCATGTAGGTTGCAAGCCGAATAGTATTGGACATAATAAATACAGCAGCAATAAAAAATATGCCGCCCATTGTATATCCTGCCAACCTGAAGAGATCAAAAATATTCGTAAATCGCCTTAACCATTGCTGACCATATTCTATGTCTTCAATTGAAGGCATAGATTCAATCTTTGTCGCTATTTCCTCAACTTTTTCGCTACGTTGTGATGATGTTGTCATACGGATTTCAAGTGCATCGGGAAGCGGGTTTTCGTTTAAATTCATCAAAATTGAAGATTGCCGTTTCATTTGTTGTTCCAGTTTTTTAAAGGCTTCTTCTTTTGATATAAAGGTTACATCCTGAACCCCGTATATTTCTTGAATATTGCGTTTTATATCATGGAGATTTTTTTGACTTGTGCCGGGTTTAAGGTATGCCATTATTTTTATACCCTTTTCCCAGTAATTCATTAAGTCGTTTGCATTTGTAAAAAAGAGAGCAAAAGCGCTGACGATTAAAACAGACAAAGCTATTGTAATGATAGTAACAGAGCTGAGAAAACCGTTATCCCTGAGATCTTGTACAGCTCTATGATAATAAGTGGCCATAAAATTTAACCGGGGAAATACAAATGTCCCTGTTTAAGGTGTAATATTCGTCCCCCTGCCTTGCGGATAAGTTCTTTATCGTGGGTTGCAACAATAACGGTGCCCCCATGTGCGTGAAAGTTTTTAAGAAGATTGAGTATGATATCGGCTGAATCCGAATCCAGACTTCCTGTGGGCTCGTCTGCCAGTATTATTTTGGGGATTCCCACTACAGCTCTTGCGACCGCAGCTCTTTGCTGTTCTCCGCCGGATAAACCGGGCGGAAGAGCATTAATCTTTTGCTCTATTCCAACAGTTCGCAAAACACTTCTCACCTTTTTTTCAATAAATTTCCTTTTTTTCCCCGATGCCTCAAGAACAAGAGCAACATTATCGAATACAGTCTTTGTGGATATCAGTTTATAATCCTGAAAAACAATACCAAATTTTCTTCTCAGGAGGTGGATTTTTTTTCTGGAGATTCTCGACAAATTCATTCCATCTACCAGAATCTGCCCTTCCGATACCGGCTCTCCAAGGTAAAGGAGTCTTAACAAGGTCGATTTACCGGCTCCGCTTGGGCCACTGATAAAAATAAATTCATTTTTGGAAACATTAAGGCTAATGTCAACAAGAGCTTTCTTTGAGCCATAATACTTGTGAACATGGAACAACTGGATTATCGAACCGTTATCTTTAGCATCAATCATTCCATAACTTCCTGTTCCATTCAGTATTCGATGTTGGACGTTCGATGTTTACTACCCACGCAGAAAAGCATGGGAACGAGAAAAATTCGTCCACGTCCCTTAATTCCTTGTGTTTTTGGATTGACCGCTTTAATTTTTGGTGATAATTAACTTACTTGAGTTCAAGGAGTGCCGGCTCTCCGGTTTTTCTTGCTCTGAGCCTCCACTGATTCCCATTAATAAGCTTCTTCCATTTCAGTGGAGGCTTTTTTATCTTATTATTGCTTTAAAATCAACATTTTCTTTAAAACCAAGGAACGTGGACGAATTAACTTCCACAAGTAGGCGCACAGATTTG
>DAOURZ010000212.1 GCA_030627475.1 Deltaproteobacteria bacterium
CGCATTCAGATGGAACAAATCCAAGAGACTTTTTCCATACTTCATCATCTTCCATACAAAAGTATATAAGCACATCCGGGGCTATACTCCTTATACAGGAGACTATTTTTTGATAAAGTTCGATACGAAGAGGCTTGAAATATCTCATCTTTCCGTCAAGACCTGTAATAAATTCTCCATATATAATTTTTGAATCAGGAAAACGTTTCTTGATAATTGATTTTAAGGACGGCATAAAACGAAATGTGCCAAGACTTATCCAAACAATATTCTTTGAAGATACATGGGAAAAAAGCTGTTCAATTACCTTCCTGTAATCTTCTTCACAGCCATCATATATAATTAGCGGGTCAAAATGAAAGGCAAGGGGATATCCCCATTCCTCACATTTTGCTGCTGCTTTAAGTCTTGCGGCTAGTGATGTGGTACGAACTTCTTCATTCCCTATAACTCTATTTGTATTGAGTGACCAGGCAACAATTGTTTTACGATTATGCTGGAGAAATTTTAACTTTTCAATAGCTGTTGTTTTGGTTTTTAATTCCAGAACAGCACATGATTGCCTTGAAAATTTTGGAACAAGAAAAGCTGAGAGATCTGTCCACATTTCCCAGATCATACTGTCTGTAAATTCCCCGGTACCGATTCTACAAACACTTTTTTTCGCAAATAGATTGTTTAACTCAGCCTCAAGATCATTTCTGTTAACAAAGTACTGAAGCACAGGTATGTGAAAATATGCCTGCATTATACAGTACGAACAGTCCATAGTGCAAAATGTTCCTATATGCAAAATATTATAGTCACAGCATGTGTAATATCGGGTGCCGGGACATTTTCTGATAAAATCGCCTTTATTTCTGGTCAGGAAAAGTATTTTTTTCCCTTCCTTAACAGGATCATCTGCACAGGAAATCGCATCATAAACTTCATGGGCACCATTTACAACCACGGCAGGAATTTTCAGGCGTGATAAAATTGAAGTAATCTGGCTGGAATCAACAACATCCTTGTCTATATAGATTTTTGGCATGGTTCATTTATTTTTTTATTCCCCCTATTTTTTTATTCCTCTGGCAAATATTTCAAAAGCGTTCTCAAGGGTTAGCTTTAAATAATTTTTATTGCCTTTATTGCTTTTAATAATTTCTTTGCTTTCATCGCAAAGTACAACGCCGGAAAAAAGAGCCCACAGTATTTCTGCAAAAGCAACCGGTTTTTTATCTATAAAAACATTTTTCTTTATTCCGTCTTCAAATATATCAGCCATTGTCTCAATTGAATTATTTGACAATTCTTTTATATCTGAAACTAACTGGGAGGATAAATTTTTAAGGACTTCGCTTGATTGTAGATGAAGCATGTTGATAAGTATTAAAGGATCAAATTCATAAACATCATACATGGCTTCTTTTAATGCTTCTATTTTTTGCTCCGGCTCTAACTCCTTTTCACTGCTTACATATTTTAATTTAATATTTAGATATTGTAGTATTCTGAGAGAGAGAGAGGCACAAAGTTCATCTTTGTTTTTAAAATAAAGATAAAGAGTTCCGGGGCTTAGTTCAGCTTCATTGGCAATATCTTCCATTGTAGCCTTATTAAAGCCCTTTAGAGAAAACACCCTCTTTGCAGCTATCATTATCTGCTGTCGCCTTCTTCCTTTCTCTCGTTCTTTCCTTTCCCGTATTCCCATAATTTCTGAATCCCATTTATTTGATATAAAGGAATATAATTGCTATTCGATATTTAGTCAAGGGAAAAACAGGATTAGATATGGGTAGTTCCTGCAAAGTAGTGCAGATTTGTGAATACTAATCTATGTTATTTTGTAACTATCTGATTTTGCAGCATATGCTGTTAGAACTCCACAAAATAATCGCCATCAATCCATATAGAGGGGCGGAGATATCCCCGAAGCAGTAGCAAAATGGTAGCAAAAGCAGAAAAGGGGTTATGGCTGTTTAGCCATAACCCCTTGTTTTTACTGGTGCGCCCGGCAGGATTCGGACCTGCGACCTACGGATTCGTAGTCCGGCGCTCTATCCGGGCTGAGCTACGGGCGCAAAAGAAAAATAAATTGAATTGAATTGAAATTTGATAGGTTTTTAAGATATACTTTCATATATGTCAATGACAACTTTGCGAATTATGCATATTAATGAATAACATAAGGAACGGGGACGAAATAACCGTTTGAAAAAGAATCTGACAGGCACTAATGATGCATGATAATTATTCAAAATTAATGAAACTTGCAATAAACGAAGCTATAAAAGCCAAACAGAATGATGAAGTTCCAATTGGTGCAGTTATCGTTGCTGAATCAGGCGAAATACTCTCCCGGGCGCATAACAGTACCATAAACCTTTCTGATCCCACGGCTCATGCAGAAATACTTGCGCTGCGTATGGCAGCGAAGAAGCTTCTTAATTACAGGTTGTTAAACACAACTTTGTATGTTACTGTCGAACCGTGTATTATGTGTATGGGCGCAATTATACATGCCAGAGTGTCAAGGATAGTTTTCGGTACAAATGACCTGAAATGGGGAGCTGCAGGATCACTTTATAATTTCGCAAATGATTACAGGCTTAATCATAAGCCGGAAATTATTAACGGGGTGTGCAAAGATGAATGCAGAACTTTAATCCGAAATTTTTTTCGTTTAAAACGCAATCCATAAGGATGGTCTGCAAATAGCCGAACTGGAAATTTAACCAAACAACTCACAACAATCTGTGTATTTTACACAATCTATCCGCTTGTGTCTTGCAGTGGTGGACGGGTCTAAGGAGCTAATCAGTGTCAAATATTGTAATTGTCGGAACTCAATGGGGTGATGAAGGTAAAGGTAAAATCGTTGATATGCTGGCGGAATTTGCTGATATTGTTGTACGATTTCAAGGGGGCAACAACGCCGGCCACACAATGGTTGTTAAAGGTGAACAGTTCATAAGCCATCTGGTGCCTTCGGGCATTTTACAGAATAAAATCTGTATTATTGGCAATGGGATGGTAATTGACCCTTCTGTTTTATTAGAAGAAATAGATTATTTAATCAGCAAGGGAATAAATATAGGACCGGACAACTTGAAGATAAGCGAAAAAGCTCATATAATAATGCCCTATCATAAGCATGTTGATAAGGCCAGGGAGAAGATGAAAGGCGATAAGAAAATTGGAACCACGGGACGTGGAATTGGCCCTTGCTATGAAGATAAAGCAACTCGCAGAGGGATAAGATTCGTTGAATTAATAGACACGGAAGTTTTCAGTGAAAAGGTAAAATTAATAGTAAAAGAAAAAAATTTCTATCTAAAAGATTTTTTTTCCTGTGAAACAGTTGATCCGGAAAGCATAATTAATCAATATAATGGTTATGCAAAAAAACTTGCTCCCTATGTTGCAAATATTTCGGTTATTATTGATGAAGCTATAAAAAAAGACAAACAAGTCCTGTTTGAAGGAGCTCAGGGCACCCACCTTGATATTGATCACGGCACATATCCTTATGTAACTTCATCAAACACGATTGCCGGAAATGCATGTAGTGGAGCGGGTATCGGGCCAAAAAAGATCACAGGTGTAATTGGCATTGTTAAAGCTTATACAACACGAGTTGGCGAAGGCCCCTTTCCGGCAGAGCTTTTTGATGAAACAGGCGATGCAATACAGAAAAAAGGCACTGAATTCGGCGCTACAACCGGCAGAAAACGAAGATGCGGATGGCTTGATAC
>DAOURZ010000063.1 GCA_030627475.1 Deltaproteobacteria bacterium
AATAGGCACAAAAGTTGAAGGAATAGCGAGCTATTTCAAGATTTTTGTGATTTCAGATCGGGCAAATATAATCTGAAACTATGATGCATAGTTGCTGAAGTTATTTTGTCCACGTTCCTTACTCTTTTGAGTTTTGAGTCAGGTGGGAATCAGGATAATATTGTTTGATGCATTCGGGACATATTCCGTGAGAAAAATTTACTCCCGATATTTTTTGGTTGAAATACTTTTCAATAGAAACCCATGTATCTTTATTGTTTTCCCCTTCATAACGTATTCTCTTGCAATGCATGCATATAGGAAGATTGGATTCGTATATCTGGAGGCGCCTTTCCGCTCTTTTTAATTGTATAGCTCTTTCAATAACAAAAAGAAGCACTTTCCCAAGATTCTCAGTCTTTTCAACGATAAAATCGTCTGCTCCGATCCGCATTGCCTCAACCGCTGTCTCAACACTTTCCGTGCTGGACAAAATTACAACAGGGACACAATTATCTCGAAGCCTGATATTTTCTATCAATTCCAAACCGTTCATCACCGGGATATATAAGCCTGTGACAAGAACATCATATTTCAAACCCATCACGTTTTGTAGAGCAGCTTTGCCATTCTCCACGCATGTAACATCATACCCCCCACCTTCAAGGAAAGATGTAGCTATCCGAACGATTGAGGGGGATTCATGAACAAGCAATAATTGTTTCATAATGATCTCTAAATACCGAGCTTGCATATTTTATTATATAATGAACTTCGACTTATACCAAGAATCCTGGCGGCTTGTGTTTTATTGCCTCTTGTTTTTTCCAATGTTTTTAATATAGCTTTCCTTTCAGCTTCATTGCCCACTGTCTTGATTACGTTCTTTAGCGGCCTTAACTGCTTGGTTTTATACAACATACCTTGTCTGGCAGGCAAAGGCAGCGAAGCTTCATCAATAAGTAGACCGGTGCTCAGAAGAACAGCACGTTCCATAACGTTCTCAAGCTCTCTGACATTTCCAGGCCACGAATTTTCCATGATGGCGCGCATAGCCTCAGGCATGATATCAGAAAATTCCTTGTCATAAATTACAGCATATTTTTGCATAAAATGATACACTAATGCTGCAATATCAGATTTTCTTTCCCTCAACGGAGGTAGATCTACGATTACAACAGCCAACCGGTAATAAAGATCCCTTCGGAATTTCCCCTCATGCATGGCCTGCTCAAGGTCTATGTTTGTGGCGGCTACCACTCGCACATCTCCCTTAATGCTAACAATGCTGCCTATTGGTCTTACCTCTTTTTCCTGAAGCATACGGAGCAGATTCAACTGCATAGGCTGAGAGATAGTTCCGATTTCATCTAAAAAAAGCGTGCCATTGTTTGCCGCAATAAACAGCCCTTTTTTATCTTTAACCGCTCCGGTAAAGGCCCCCTTGACATGACCAAAAAGTTCACTTTGCAAAAGATGTTCCGGAAAAACACCACAATCCACGGCTATAAAAGGTTTGTCTCTCCGGCTGCTCAGATTGTGAATAAGCCTGGCGATCAACTCCTTGCCGGTTCCGCTTTCTCCCTGTATCAGAATTGTCGCCTGGCTGTTTGCCACTCTGGCAACAAGTTTCAACACATCCTGCATGGCTTTGCTCTTACCGATAATCTTTTTGAACCCATCTTTATCTTTTAACTTTTCGCGGAGTCGTTTAATCTCGTTACTAAGTTCGCAATATTTCAAGGCTTTGCCTACTGTTAAAAGAATATCATCTTTGCGGAAGGGCTTGGTCAGATAGTCGAATGCACCTGTTTTCATAGCCTCAACCGCAGAGCCGATAGACCCATAGGCGGTAATCACAATAAAAGGGATGTCGGAATATCTTGTTTTTACCTCCTTCAACAAGTCCATACCGCCAAGGTCAGGCATCACAAGGTCAGAAAACATCAGATCAAAGGACTCTTCTTCCAGCATAGAGATTGCCTCGGTTCCGTTGGCAGCAGTTCGGACATCATGGCCTTGCTTTGTAAGGATTTTTTCAAACAGCTTGAGCATGTGCTCTTCATCATCTACTACTAAAATTTTTGCCAATACCGTATCCTCCCCAAGGCTCACTCAAAAATAACTTCACATTTTGATGCGCCGATCCATCTCGCATGGCTGCGGTGCTCGCAAATTAAATAGCTCGCTATTCGCCCTCTTCACGCCTTTCCATACGGACACATAGACACCTGAAAATGTAAATTTGTTTTTGAACGAACCCTTAATCTTTTATCGGAAAATAAAGGTTACACATGGTTCCGGATCCCTTTCGGTTCTCTATTTCAATTTTTCCACAATGGTCTTCCATAATACGCTGACAAACGGAAAGTCCCAATCCTGTTCCTTTGCTACCCTTGGTGGTAAAAAACGGATCAAAAACACGGTGAATATTCTTTTCAGATATTCCGGGGCCTGTATCTGATATGGTAATTCGGATCCAATCGCCTGTTTCCTGCAACCACGCTTTATGCACAAGATTGACACCAAGAGTAAGCAGACCTTTGTCGGGCATTGCCTGAACGGCGTTAATTATGATATTAAGAAACACTTGCTGAATAAGCTGTGGATCAAGTTTGATGGTGGGAGGTTTGTTTTTAAATTTTTTTTTGATGCTTATTTTATTTTTCTTGATTCCTGGCATCATCAGTGCGACTGAACCTTCAAAAAGTTCGACGATGTCCACAGAAATGCTCTCAGGAGGCTTTAATCGGGCAAAGTCTAAAAGATTTTTTACCACATCTACACAACGGGAGGTCTCCTTTTCGATAATTTTGATGGATTCAAAGAGAGAATTATCCGAAGAAATCTCATCTGAAATATCCTGGACAAACCCGAGAATAATGCCGAGAGGATTGTTAATTTCGTGGGCAATGCCGGCAGCCAGCTCTCCCATGAAGGCAACCTTGCTGGATCGATGAAGCTGATCCTGCAGCATATTCCGCTCTGCAAGAAGCTTGCGATATCGCTCCTCATCTTCCCGGGTTTTTGCTTCCCGTAGCCGCCTTGAGGTTACATCCCTGAAAATTATAAACAGATACTGCGCTTGCTGGTAATAAAATGGAGTAAAAGAAACATTTGCTGTAAATATATCACAATTTTTTCGGTAAAAATCAATATCAACTTCTGTTGTCCTTTCGATATCGGGCAAACACGAAAAAATGTATCGGGTATGTTCATAAGGCGCACATAAATCTCTCAGGTTGTTCTTCAAAATTTCCCGGTGCATATACCCCATAAACTCTTCCAGCCATTTGTTGACAAAAAGTATCCGGCCTTTGCTGTTTGTAATCATCAGGGGAAGTGGCACCCCTTCCATCATGGACTTAAACAACGGCACCTCCCTGGTTCTCTCAGAAATTCATAAAAAAATTATAAGGAACAGGGATGAATTAACATCCCTGTTCTTTATACTATAACACAGTTTAATCTTGCAACAAACAAAACCGGTAACCTCACAAAAAACAACTGTTCCCCAACCATCTTTATTCTTGCATTAAAACTATTTTCTATTATATTTGATTCGGATGAATCTTCAAAATCAACTTAAACTTACCAGAGTTGCTCTGATAATTGTATGGAGTATCAGTTCGTGTTGTTTTATTCTGACACTGATGGCAGGCATATTCGCTTCCTGTGCCGCGTTAGATGGCTTTGTCTGGCTTCAAGCTCTTGGCATTTTTACACTATTTCTCGGAATAGGGGGTGCTTTATGTTACAGCAGCCGGCGCTTTCGCGACTTTCAAAATCAGATTGCAGATCAATCGAAAAAAATCAAACAATGTAAGGAAAGATATCGGACTTTGGTGGAAAGCGCTGAAGATTTTATCTTTACAGTAAATTTCTCAGGATGCTTTCGATCTCTCAACAGCTTTACCGCTGCTTTTTTTGGAGGGACCCCTTCGCAATTTGTAGGCCGGTCACTTTCGGATCTTTTTTCACAAGAAGTTGCCGAAAAACAATTCAAACTTATTCAATCAGTCTTTCAGTTTGGAAAAAGCATGCGAGATGAGTTTGTGATATGCAGAGGGGAGTATCAGATATGGCTCAGTGCTAACTTTATGCCACGCAAGAACGAAAAAGGTCATGTGATTTCGGTTTTGTGTATTGCCAAAGATATTACAGAAAGCAAAAAATTAGAGAATCAGTTGGTTAATACTGAAAAACTAGCCTCGATGGGAACTCTCGCCGCAGGAGTTGCACACGAAATTAATAATCCACTCGCTATTATCCTTGGTTTCTCCGATCTTCTCCTGGAAAAATGTGAAAAGAACAGTGAACTTTATCAAGATTTAAAAACAATTGAACGCCATGGCCTTCATTGCAAGGCTGTGGTAGAAAATCTGCTGAGATTTGCCCGTCATGGAGAGGGCAGTTATGAATACTGTGATATCAATGAATCTATCAGAAATATCATGGACGTAGTGAAACACTCATTGGATATGAACGATATTGATCTTAGATTAAGCCTTGCACGGAATCTTCCTGAAGTTAAAGGTGATTTACGACAAATGCAGCAGATAGTACTGAATCTGGTCAACAATGCAGCGGCTGCAATGGAAAATGGAGGTATTTTGTGGATAAGTTCAGCCCTTGATGCTACTAATGAAAAGGTAGTTGTAATTGTCCGGGATAATGGGCATGGTATCCCGACTGAATACATGGATAAAATTTTTGATCCGTTCTTTACAACAAAAAGTGAAGGGGAAGGCACGGGTTTGGGGCTCTCTGTAAGTCATGGAATTATCACAAAATATGAGGGGACTATTTCCTGCGAGAGCAATACGGCCAACTCTGATAATAACTCCAAAGGAACTATTTTTAAAATTAAATTCAGGATTAAGGACTGATTATGGATGGAAGAATTTTAATAGTTGATGATGAAAAGGATATGCTTGTCCTTTTAAAAAGAATAATTGAAAAAAAAACCAGCCATACGGTTGAAACAGAATACAATCCTTTGAAGGTTGTAGAACTGCTGAGAAAACAGCAATTTGATATCATAATAACTGATTTGAAAATGCCCAGGATGGACGGAATAGCTATTCTTGATATGGTAAAAAATATTCAATCTTCTACTGTTGTGATAATTATGACAGCATATGCAACTATTGAAACCGCTGTAGAAGCAATTAGAAAAGGAGCTTTTGATTATATATCCAAACCCTTTCGTAAAGAACGGATACTTATAACAATTGCCAAGGCCATGGAATGGCAAAAGCTCACAGGGGAAAATATAACTTTGAGAAATTCCCTCCGGCAAAAAAAAGAATGTCCTCCGATTATCGGTTCCAGCCCACCTATTATGTCAATTATAAGAATGATCAATCAGGTAGCCAAATCAACAGCTACAATTCTTATAAGCGGAGAAAGCGGTACCGGGAAAGAACTGGTAGCAAGAGCTATTCATTCTCAGAGCAAGCGTAAAAACAAGCCCTTTATAACGGTCAACTGTACTGCTATGCCCGAACAAATTATAGAAAGCGAGCTTTTCGGTCACGTAAAGGGATCTTTTACCGGCGCATGGAAAGACAAGAAAGGAATTGTTCAAGAAGCAAACAAGGGCACTCTTTTCCTGGACGAAATAGGGGATTTGAACATGGCAATGCAGGCCAAATTGCTTAGGCTTCTGCAGGAAGGGGAATACAAGCCGGTTGGAGGTCTGACAACAAAACAAGCAGATATCCGTTTTGTAGCTGCCAGCAATCAAAATCTTAAAAAACTCATAGAGATAAAACAATTTCGAGAAGATCTTTATTACCGGCTTAATGTTATTAATTTACACCTGCCCTCTTTAAGGGATAGAAAAGAAGATATTCCAATTTTGGCATATCATTTTCTTAAAAAATTCAATTCGTTAAACGATAAAAAAATAAGTGGTATCGCCCCGGAAGGAATATCAGCACTAATATCCAAAAGCTGGCCCGGAAATATCAGGGAACTGGAAAACTGTATTGAGCGTGGAGTTATCCTCTGTCAATCCGATACTATTAAAATCCCGGATATCCTGCCACAAAAACCTGTAGCACATACTTCGCCTCTTTTTGATCACAACATTTATACACTTCCATTTAAAGAGGCAAAGGAAATCATTACAAAGGCCTTTCATAACAAATACATTAACTGGATCCTTCAACAAAATAATGGCAATATTTCCAAAGCAGCCGAACAGGCTGAACTGCAAAGACAATATCTTCACAGATTAATAAAAGAAGAAAATATTAACACTGAAATATTTAAACCTGTAACCTAATTGTTTCACACTTCCAACCTGTTGATATTTTTCAATCTATCTATCAAATCTTCATTCCTGCACACCAATTACTGTAATCTGATTGTTTACAAAAAAGTTCAAAGAACAAAACACAATAATTAAATTTAATAAGCAATTATTAATAATTACAACCTCTTAAACTTTTATTCTCGCCGACTGATTTTTTTGGCACCTGTATTGCTAATTAATTATACGATAATTAATCGTAATGGTTAGCTGTCAAACCATCAAGAAGGGAAAAAAGAAAGACTCTTAAAAAGGAATATAATGGAAACATTAAAGGTTAAAGAAATTACTCTTCTTATGGATAAAAATCTTTCTATCAGACCATCTGTTTCTGTAGAGAACAAAATTACAGATGCAATTGAAGTTATGCTTAAAAACGATCTTGATCGCATTGCCGTGACAAGCAAAAACAAAATCCTCGGCATGATAAAGCTTGAAGATGCGCTTAAAGTCATTGGCTTAGAAGATGACCTGAAAAAAAAGGCAGCAAAAATTATTATCATACAGGGACGCAAAATTATAATAGAGCAATAAGGCATCCTTTATTTGCCGGTTTTTAGAAGAAAGGAGGGACTTAACATTAAATTGAACTGATTGATAATAAGCATAATTATAAAACCAGAAAAAAAGGAGAAATATTATTATGAGTTTCTTTAAACATTTGGGCAGTTTTATGATGATGGGCGCAAGAGCCCATGCAAAATGGGAGCTTGATATTTCCAAAACAATACTTGGTGATAAAAAGCGACTTGTTATACTGGGCTTGCTTACCATCCCTGTAATATGGGGTGGCATTGCTTTCGCGGATCAAATCGGCGGGGCACTTCCCGAACTGCTTGGAGGCAAAAAAGCTTACAGTCCGGCTTTTTACAGCACCGGCATTTTTATCGTATCAATCCTTATCGGAATGGGCGCAGGCCTGATTACCGGATGCATCGGCGCCGGCGGTGGATTCATTATCGCTCCTGCTCTTATGAGCGCAGGGATCAAAGGTATC
>DAOURZ010000414.1 GCA_030627475.1 Deltaproteobacteria bacterium
CGCAAAAATCCTCGACATATCCACGGGTATGCCTGCGGTTTTTGCAAATCCTTATGCATCAAGATCTCAGCACATATCTTCGCAAAAAATCGCTCAACTTAGGTAATAGTGAATCAGGGCTCTTCAATCGTGACAGTTGAAATGATTGATTGCTCAACTATTTACAGATCTTTGTTTGTTACAATTATCACAGATAAGAATTTCATTCAATGTTTTTAATCCATAAATTACCCCGATAAAATAGAAAAACAAAAAGGCAACACGCTTGCCTTGCTCCAAAATATAGAATGTATGGGGGGTAGTGGATTTTTCATGTATTTCGATAACGTCTGATAAGGTATATTATGTAAACTTTTAACAAAAGGCCGAAGATGTAAGCAACAATCTATATATTATGCCCTTTTTTTAGAACCACTCCGAAAAAATCATTTAACGGAATTAACGGATGCCCAGGATTTCTTTATTCAAACGGAAGTTATTTCGTTCACGTTCCTAACCGAGAATATTGCGAACAGCCGGCATGACATATATATTTTCATGCGGCATTTTGCTTAAAAACTTTGCAAGAATTCTAATTTTCTTCTGCAGGGATATATTTTTATCCATGATAAAAATGTTTTTGCCTTTTACCTTGCAAAAACCGCTTTTTGCTTTTACTCCTGTTTTTTGCAGGTTTTGGTCTGATATCTCAATATCAAGTTTTTCTGCAAGCTCACAAAGGCTTTTATATAATTGGACAGGTTTCATATGGTAGATTTTGAAAAACGCACACCTGAAGCTTGCGCGTATCTGGTTTGTCTTATAAAATATAAAGTATTATCAAAAAACTTATTTCTTGAATATGATATAAAATGTATTATTATATTCTTAAGGAACGTTGACGAATTAACTTCATCAAATAGGCGCATAGATTTGGGTCAGATTTGTTTGATCTGCCCGATTTAAAACAGGAGGTAACATGCAAAATTCTATCCCTTATAGTAAACCGCAAACACAGATAATCGTTAATGAATTCATACGCAGTGTTTACAATTGGATGGCCATAGGTCTTGGGCTGACCGGTTTTGTAGCATTCTATGTATCTAACAGCCAGACTTTATCTAATCTCATATTTGGAAATAAACTTGTATTTTTTGGCCTGATTATAGCCGAACTTGGCCTTGTTTTTTACCTGAGCGCAAGGGTGCAAAAAATACAGGCTTCAACTGCAACGGCTTTGTTTGTTATATATTCAGCATTAAACGGAGCTACTCTTTCTTTTGTTTTTCTTGTGTATACCAGTTCATCTATAACTTCCACATTTTTTATATGCTCTGCAACTTTTATTACTTGCAGTGTTTATGGAATGATAACCAGGCGTGATCTGACTTCACTTGGTGGCTTCATGATTATGGGGCTTATAGGAATTATAATTGCTTCTGTTGTTAACCTTTTTATACAAAGCTCCGGAATGAGTATTATAATCAGTTACATCGGTGTGTTGGTTTTTGTAGGGCTGACTGCCTATGATACACAAAAGCTGAAACGCATGGCAACTTCACAGCCGGTCGGAGTTGATTCAGGGGTTGTGAGAAAAGGTGCAATTTTAGGGGCACTTTCATTATATCTTGATTTTATAAATCTTTTCCTTATGTTGCTGAGAATACTTGGGGACAGAAAATAAAGCAGGGTACTACATTAAGGAACGAGAACAGAATAACTTCCACAACTATGCATCACAGCTTTAGACTACCTTTGCCCGATCTCAAATTACAAAAATCTTGAAATAGCCCGCTATTCCATCAACTTTTGTGATCTGAGAATCGAACAAATCTGACCCAAATCTATGCGCCTA
>DAOURZ010000380.1 GCA_030627475.1 Deltaproteobacteria bacterium
AACAACCCTGCTGAATATGATAGGTGGTCTTGATTCGGCTGATTCCGGTAGAATAACAGTGGCAGGTAATTCTTATGAAAAAATGACGCAATCCCAAATGGCTGAACTTAGATTACACAGTATCGGCTTTGTATTTCAGGCATATAATCTTATTCCGGTTCTATCAGCGCTGGAAAACGTTGAATATGTCATGCTGCTCCAGGGCATTTCGGCAGATGAGAGACTAAAAAAAGCAAAAGCCATACTAAATGAGGTCGGACTTGAAGGCAAATATGACAGGCGCCCGGCCGAGCTATCCGGAGGTCAACAGCAACGGGTGGCTGTTGCAAGAGCAATTGTATCCGATCCAATAATTGTACTTGCAGATGAACCTACAGCCAACCTGGATTCCAGGAACGGTCAAGGTCTTCTGGAAATAATGAAAGAAATGAACAGCAAAAAAAATGTCACCTTTATCTTCTCTACTCATGAAAAAATGGTTATGGAATACGCTCGCCGGATAGTTTATATTAAAGACGGTCTGGTGGCAGAAGACCGGGTCAAGGGTTAAGCCGCATCTCTAATTTAATAGTATAAAAATTTTCAATTTATGCGTAATGAATCCGGTATGATAGGGTAAAAAATGCCTAAGGATATTTCAACCGGCTTATGCGGGTCTGTAACAGAGAAAATAACCCCAAAGGAAGCAATTAATGGATGGCAAATCGCTGGATATAAAACAGGAAAAAATTGAAAGGCTCAAAGAACTACTGCCTGAGGTTTTTACAGAAGAAAAAATCGACTGGGAAAAGCTGAAAGCAACGCTTTGCGAGGATATTGAATTTAAAAACGAGCGATATGTCTTGAACTGGGCAGGAAAATCAGATGCTTTTAGAGTGTTGCAGGCTCCGACAACTGCGACGCTGACCCCTGACAGGAATGAGTCTGTAAATTTTGATGATACAAAAAATGTTTTCATTGAAGGCGAAAATCTTGAGGTACTGAAAGTTTTGCAGAAATCATATTTCGGCAAAATCAAAATGATCTACATTGATCCCCCATATAATACAGGCAACGACAATTTTATCTATCCTGACAAGTTTTCCGAAACTAAAGAAGAATATTTAGGGCGAATCGGCGACAAAGATGAATCAGGCTATATAACCCGTGAGGGCTTGTTCCGCAAAAACAGCAAAGACAGCGGTCACTATCATTCCAACTGGCTTTCAATGATGTATCCGAGACTGTTTCTTGCACGAAATCTGTTGAAAGATGACGGGGTTATTTTTGTGTCCATTGATGATCATGAGGTTCATAATTTAAGATTGTTGATGAATGAGGTTTTTGGGGAGGAGAATTTTTTAGCTGAATTAATATGGGATTTAGGTACTGGAACTGCTGCTGGACATTTTACTCGAGCCCATGAATATATTCTTGCATATTGTAAAGATAAAGCTGTTTTAAATAATTTCACATATAATGGCAAAGATTCATTAATATCTGAAAGAGCTGTAAAGAAAATTTCTAAAGGTAATCCTGCAAGCGAAATTTTTTTCCGCTCTGGAATTGAGTTTAATGGTGAGAATAAAACATTTAAAGGCGAGATTGGAAACAGCGAAAAAATACAAATAGTTAATGGAGAAATGGTTTTTGAAAATGGAAAATTGTTAAAGCCTGTCACCCTTAAGGCTGGTTGGGCAATGAGAAACCAAATTATGAGTTGGCTTGAAGGAAATGAAACTTATGATACAAAAGGTCAGAAAGTAACAAGATTTTATTTTGATAAAAAAGGAGTATTACAATATGAAAAAGAAAGAGGTTTTATAAACCCTCAATCTGTACTGAGAAAAATTGCAAGCACAAGAAAAGGGTCCCAGGAAATCGGAGAATTATTTAATGCTAAACTTATAGAATTTCCAAAACCAGTAGAATTAATTCAATGGTTAATAGAAATAGTTACAAATAAAACCGACATCATTCTCGACTTTTTCTCCGGCTCCTGCGCAACCGCCCACGCGGTCCTCGACCTCAACAAACAAGACAACGGT
>DAOURZ010000464.1 GCA_030627475.1 Deltaproteobacteria bacterium
AAAATCCGGTATAAAAAAAATATTGATTTTGCCTTTTAAAGATTTATCAACTTTATATGGTAAAAACATTAATATCAGGTGCCCGTTATGTGGTAATGTTTTTTCTACAGGAGATGTGAAAGCGTTTGAAGTTGATTTTTTTACAAATCGTCTGATTGCTATAATTAAAAACCGTCACGATTTTGAGCTTATACCTCCCGGTCAGGCTCAGGGTGCTATGTCGCTTTTGCTGATGGCAGATAAAACTGAGTTGTCGGAACGTGATATATTAGTTAAAATCGGGCGTGCTCTTTATGCCGATGCAGTACTGGCAGGGTATGTTTACCGATTCAAGGATAGGGTAGGGACGCGGTATTCAGTTGATTCGCCAGCTTCTGTTGCATTTGATATTCATCTCATAGATGTTTCAAATGGCAGTATGTTATGGGTGGGGCATTTTGATGAAACCCAAGGTTCATTATTCGAAAACTTTTTTAAGATCGGCACATTTTTAAGAAGAAAGGGAAGCTGGATTACCGCAGAAGAGATGGCTGTCTCAGGTCTTGAAGATGTGCTTTGGACATTTCCGGAACTATGATTATTATACCTGCAGTTGATATAAAAAACGGTAGATGTGTCAGACTTCTTCAGGGGCGTATGGATGAAGAAACAGTATTTTCTGATAATCCTGCGGCTATGGCAAAAAAGTGGGATTTGCAAGGCATCGAAATTATTCACGTAATTGATCTTGACGGTGCCTTTAAAAAAAGTCCTCAAAATTTTAATTCAATCAAAAAGATAGTTGAAAGTGTTAACGCCGATATTCAGGTTGGAGGTGGAATAAGAGATAATGATACCATAAGTATGTTTCTTGATATCGGGGTAAAAAGGGTAATTATCGGAACCGAGGCAATTAACAACCCTGGTCTGGTCAAGGATGCTTGCAGGACATTTCCAGGTCAGATTATTGTTGGGATAGATGCACGAAACGGATTTGTTGCTATTGAGGGGTGGACAGAGACAACTCAGGTTAAAGCCGTTGATCTGGCAAAGCAATTTGAAGATTGTGGCGTTGCAGCAATAAATTTTACCGATATACATAGAGATGGTATGCAGACCGGTCCGAATATTGAAGAAACAAGACGTCTCGCAGAGGCTGTATCAATACCGGTAGTTGCTTCAGGCGGTGTTTCAACAATAGAAGACATAAAAAATTTAATGCCTTTAAGAGAGGTCGGGGTAGTTGGAGTTATTACCGGAAGAGCACTATATAGCGGGACCCTGAATCTTAAAGAAGCTATTGAAGTTTCAAAAATAAGGAAAAAATAAGTCACGAATGACACGTTCCCAAGTGTTCACGGTTCACGATATAAAACATGAAACTGTAAACCTACAGCCGTGACACTGTTATATTTTTTTAATATCGTACCTTTTCCAATTAATCCCCCCCCTTGACATCAATATTATTGATAGTTATTTTGTAAGGTTAAAATAATTAATAATATTAAAGAGCCCTAAGGAATGGGGTTTAAACCTCGTTCCTAAAAACGTGGATGAAATAATTTCCACGTTCCTTAATATCCTGCCTTTAGGAACGTGGACGAAATAACTTCAGC
>DAOURZ010000065.1 GCA_030627475.1 Deltaproteobacteria bacterium
AGATTGAACAAACCTGACCTAAATCTGTGCGCCTACTTGCGGAAGTTAATTCGTCCACGTTCCTTAGCTGAAAGAAAGGCAAATATGAACCGTGAACGATGCTTCTTATAAGGATGGGTACAATTAATTTGCACAGAAAAAAACGCTATTTAACAGGGATCGACTGGATTGTTCATTCGCTTGATTATATTACCAAAAAGGCGATAGGCACAGGAAATACATCACAGATTATTCTCGAATTGGACGGATCTCCATCGGAAGATAAATTCAGGGATTGCCTTGGAAGTTTAATGAAAAAGCATCCTGCTTTGTACGGCAGGCCGTCCAGAGATTATAATCTTGCTCCATACTGGAAGATGTCCTTTGTGAAGCAAATCCAACCATTACCACTTAAAGTTTTTTCCCTTGATAATACTTCGAGTGAAGCCGATCTTTTTTCTATTTTAGAACAAATAGCCAACTTAAAGTTTATCAGCGACAGGGAACATTTATTTTTTCATCTTATATATGCCGAAAATAAAACTTATGTGGCTATGACTTTTGATCATCGTTTGTTTGACGGTCGAGGCGCTGAAGCATTTCTTGAAATGCTTCAGAATGAGTGGAAAAACAAGGATAACACATTTTGCGATAAAGACATTATTGTTCCTGAGGAATCCGCACATCTCTGTAATTGGCGAAGAAAATTCATTGCGGGTCAACAGGCAAACCGTGCATTCTTAAAAATGGGTAAAAATGCTCCCCCGCGTGTTCTTCCTCTACCGACATTGCTTAATAATCGCAGATTCAGGTTTAAAGTTATTTCATTTGATAAACATCAGACTGATTTAATAGTCGAAAACGCTTATAAGGAGGCCGGCTATTTAATGCTCATGCCATATGTTCTTGCAAGTTCGGTATGGGTTCTGCATAAACTCTTTATTAAAAGGAACGTAGGATCAGGGGAATATGTAGTACCTGTGTCCATTGATATGCGCCCGACAGATAAGGTTCAACAAAAAGTATTCTTTAACCATGTTTCTTTTTTATTTTTTATAATCCGCCCTGATGAAGCCGATCTTTTCCCTGTTCTTGTCAAATCTATCAAACAACAGCTTTATGATCAGGTCAAATCAGGGTTGCCACGTAATTTTCAGGAAGCAAGCTTATTAATGCGAATTTTACCTTTACCGGTTCTGAGCAATATTATGCGTTTGTATTTAAAAGGCCAGATTGCTTCATTCTCATTCTCAAACGTTGGTGAAAGTGCTTATAAATCTTCAAGCTTCATGGATAAAAAAATACTGAATTTTTTTCACATGCCGCGGGTTCCGGTTCCGCCAGGTCTGGGTATATTTTTTCACCAGTTTCAAAATAAATTAAATGTCGTCCTTTCCTCTTTAGAAGGCATATTAAGCGATGAAGAGGCAAATGAGCTTATGCATACGCTGCAATCCAGGCTTGGAGTGAAATGAAGTATAAAACAATAGAGTGCGAAGTTCTTGTTGTTGGTGGCGGTGTTTCCGGAATAGCTGCTTCTGTCAAAGCAGCACGCGAAGGTGCAAGTACAGTTCTGATAGAAAAAAACAGTTTTCCGGGAGGAACAGCAATAACAGGCTTGCATCGTTTTATCTGCGGATTATATGCCAATTCAAAAGATATGCCTGATAAAATTCTCAATAAAGGAATTGCGTCGGAAATATGCTTTATGCTGCAAAAGCTTCCCCCCGAAAAAAACCCGTTGCGCATGGGAAAGGTATATGTTCTGCCTTTTGCTGCAAGCAACCTCATGTCGGTTCTCCGCTCATTGAGCCAAAAAGAAAAACAACTGAACATTTATTACAATACCGAAGTTGTCTCAGCTAAAACTGAAAATAATACTATTGTATCTGTAACTATCCAAAAATTTAATAAAAAATTTAATATTATTCCGCGTGTAGTTATAGACTGTAGTGGTGACGGCGTTATTATTAAACTGAGTGGTGCACGATATGAAACAACTTCTCCCGACCAGCGCCAGCTCTCCGGTTATACATTCAGGGTAAAAGGATTGAAGCATGTTGATGATATCCTGGCAGTAAAAGTGCCGTATTATTTATCCAAAGCAGCAGAACAAAAAAAAATACCTTTTTATCTTAAGTACACGACATTTGTTTCAGGAGATGATGAAGATGAAGGATATTGCAAACTCAACATACCTCCGGAATTAACGATAAAAATGGAAAAACAGGCGAAAAAGGATGCGCTATTAGTACACAATTTCCTGTCTATGGTTCTGCCTGTATTCAAAAAGTCATACATAGTAGAAATGTCGCCAGAAGTCGTTGATCGAGAGGGACCACTTCTCTATGGAAAATATACTCTAACTGCAGAGGATATCATCAACGCAAGAAAATTTCCTGACGGGATAGTTAAAAATGCTTGGCCTATCGAACTTTGGGACCAGCAAAAGGGGATTATATATAAATATCTTGAGCCAGGTGAAAATTATGAAATACCTCTGCGATGCCTGGTAACAAAAGATATTAAAAATCTTTTTTGTGCCGGTCGCTGTATCTCGGTTACCCATGAAGCACTGGGTTCTACAAGAGTTATGGGAACCTGCATATCGTTAGGTGAAAGGGCTGGTTATGAAGCTGCACATTGCTGATTGTTGCATAGTTCATTGAAAAAACTGTGAACTGTGAACCGACAACCGTGAACGGTTACGAAAATACTTTGAAATCGCCCCAAATTTTATAATGAATATTGTTCAAACTATAAAAAATGAAACAAGTGGCTGCCTGGAAAAGGCGGCTGTTATTGATGGAAACAGAAAGTTTTCATACAGCAAGCTTTTTGATGCTGTAAATTCCGCTTCAGCCGAATTGAAAAGTTTTGGTATCAGACCCGCCCATCGGGTAGCATTTTTGTGCGGTGACAGTATTGATTACATTGTTGTCAGTCTGGCAATACTTTCTTTACAGGCTGTTATTGTACCTGTATCTGCATCCCTTTCTCTTGATGAATTAGAACCGGTTCTTGAAAGAATTGATATAAATTTTTTGGTCTTTGATAAATCAGCATATTTTCGTGACAATTCTGACCGTATTTTTAACACTGGTTTTTTTGAAAAAGATTTTTTTTTGTATCGTAGAGAAGCGAAGGAAAAACTTCCGGAAGATTATTATGAATTGAATCCCGCCTTCATAAGGTTCTCATCCGGCACTACCGGCACAAGCAAAGGTATCTTGCTCTCTCATGAGTCTATTGTTGAAAGAACTGATGCTGCAGATAAAGCACTGAACATTACTTCAGATGATGTTATCGTTTGGATTCTTTCCATGAGTTTTCATTTTGTTGTAACAATTCTGCTTTTTCTCCGTCGAGGAGCTACAATAGTTCTTTGCGGCGGGTCGTTCCCTGAATCGCTGTTAGAAGGGCTTGCCAGTCAAAAAGGAACATTTATTTATGCTTCCCCGTTTCATTACCAGATAATTACCAAATCCGATATTTTTAAACCAAAACTGCTGATAAATATACGCATGGCTGTTTCAACAGCAATGCGACTTCCTGATTATGTGGCCCGTGACTTTTACGAAAAATTTGGATTAGAACTAATAGAAGCATATGGCATTATCGAAGTTGGACTGCCATTTATTAATTCTTCCAGAGATCCTGTGAAAAGAGGCTCAGTTGGAAAAATTCTTCCAGATTATGAAATTAAAATCGCGAGCCTTGATAAAAATGGAATTGGCGGAGTTTACATAAAAGGCAAAGGAATGTTTGACGCATATTTTTCGCCATGGCTTAGAAGATGTGATTTAATATCCGATGGATGGTTCAAAACCGGTGATCTGGGAAGGCTTGATAATGAAAAGTTTCTTTATATTGCCGGAAGAAAGAAAAACGTGATAAATTTCACGGGTATGAAGATCTTCCCTTATGAAGTAGAATCTGTTCTCAATCAGCATCCTGGCATCAGGGAATCTTTAGTTTACGGGACATTACATCCTCAGTACGGTGAACTGCCCTGCGCAAAAATTGTTCTTAAAGATGATATTAAGACTGATTTTGATATAAATGAAATTCGCAAATACTGCTACAAACATTTAGCTCAGTATAAGGTCCCAAAAGAATTTCACTTTGTATCAAATCTGGATAAAACAGCGAGCGGTAAACTAAAGCGATGGAAGTGAAGCAATTAAACCTTTTCAAAACAAACCAATTGCTATATTGGAAAATAGCAACTTGATTTTTATTGGTGACCCATTTTTTTAAGAAAATTGATGGAGTTTCTATGTAAACGCACAAATGGTGTAAAAAGCATCATTTGTAATGTATCTGAAGCTCCTGCACGGCTGGTTTTTTGTTTCATAAAGCTAAAAGCTACGATTTTTTTTAATTATTACTGATGCAAACAGAAACATGAGCAAAAGGAGAGAATTAAATATGAAAAAGTATCCAATTGTAATGTGTTTGGTCTTGGTTGTGATGTTGGTTGCAGGATGTGTGCGAGCGCCTCGAGCGCCGCTGAGTGATGCTGGGGAGAAGATTGAGATTATGGTCTTAAGCGACAGGGGCAACCCTGCTGAAATGACCGAACGCCAATACAAGTATCGCATTGAAGTCGGGCAATATATGGAACGTGATCTTATTAACCGGTTGAGACGTTCCGGCTACCGGACCGAGCTTATCAATTCAAAAGATGAATTTGAGGCACGCGCGGGTCGATATCTTCTCATAGTTAAAATCGTCAATTACAACCCGGGAAGCAGTGCAGCGCGTATACTTGTGGGATTCGGTGCGGGTGCTGCTTCGCTTAACAACAAATATGAGTTCCACGGTGCCGGCCAAGAGCCCATCATGGCTTGGGATGATGGCGTTGGCACCTCCGAACACTGGACCAGGATACCTAGAAAATTAAATGCCAATACTGTCAAGAGGATAAACGAGAAGCTAACTGCATCAAAATAACAGTGATGCCCGATCTTCTCCGACGATCCGCCGACTGATCTTGGAAATGCCTGGGACATTGAGCTCAACGTCGAATTGGTCGAGGACCAGCTGGCCATTTATTAAAGAAATTATCTAATGACCACATCCTGCTATAAATTGGAATTGCTGGATCAAGTACATCCCAACCGTTTGTTGCTTTTAGCAAAATTGAGAAAATCTACAATGTTTAAACCTAAATTGAGCGTTTTTTTACTCAATCTGCACCAATCTCTTGCGCATCAAGGACTTGCAAAAGTCTCGACATATCCATTGGTATGCCTACGATTTTCGCAAACCTTGCTGCATCAAGATCTTGGCACATTTCTTCGCAAAGAATCGCTCAACTTAGGTTAAACACTAATTAAAAAGAGAGGGAATAAAAATGAGTACTGTAAGAGTAATGAGGTTATGTTTTCTTTTCGTAATTGTCATAGGTCTATCAGGCTGCGCTACATTTAATCAGGAAGTATATGATACGTCATTTAACGAAATAAAAAAGAAAGCTCAAAATTATTTAGATGAAGGAAAATATCCTCAGACAATCATCCTATCTAAGGCTCTCCTAGATGCTGAACCGGACGATGACGAGGCACAGGTTTTTATAAAAAAAGCACTGGATGCCAAACCCAACCTTTCAGTTCTTACGAAAAAGAAACTATTGGGTTCAAATATGTCTAATAGGGTACATAACGATGATTTTGGATGGCTTGGTAAGATTGCCTTATACATTCCAAATCGTCTGTTGGATATGATTGATCTCATTACTTTGGAAGTAGGCTCAGGCATTGGGGTTGGCGCATCTGCCTATGCAACCAAGTATGTCGCTGCCGGTGCTCAGATTTCCGCAGGACAGGCCATGGTTGGTTTTAACAGACGACATTTATCGGTTCGTGCTACAGTTGATGACTTTATTGAGATTTTCCCTTTCGAGGCACGTACATTCATGGAAACGAGGGCCTATACAGGCGGAGTCTATGCAATATCTCAACATAGTGCAGGATTGAAACGACCTACAGATAAAAGGTACCAGAGGGCCCGTGATTTCTGGGCTATAGGTGCTCAAGCACAAATACCCCTCTTAGGTATTAGAGTTGAGCTTCACCCCCTTGAAATAGTAGATCTTTTTGCCGGCTTAGCCTTCTTTGATCCTTTGAACGACGATTTAGGAGTATCAAAAGGTTTTAAAATTTATAGATCCGACAGACAAGCCATGGCCAAATTAGCCAAACAGGTCTCACGCAAATGATATCCGGAATTGCAGCGCTGAAATGACATTCCCTGTTGAAATTTTGAAGTTGCATAGCGGGGGTATCTCGAAGTACCGAATCCGCCTTCGGCCGGATGCAGATACATCGTGAAGGTTGTTGTTTTCAGGCACATCCCAACCGTTTGTTGCTTTTAGCAAAATTAAGAAAATCTGCAATGTTTATAATAAAACGTAACCAACTGTCAGGAGAACGCCATAGCATTGTAGTATAATTCCAAAGGACTTTGGGGCGCAAAAAATGGGTTTTGTAAAATAGCTGGAAGAGTTCTTCCATGCGCTCCTTTGTCATTCCATTTGGAATAAACTGGAAATGCATGCAATCCATTTTTTCCCAGTCTTCCTTAAATTCTCCGAGTTCATGTATGTTTTTGTAAACCGGCGCCCCTGGAAAAGGTGTAAATTTTGCCAGGTTGATATCGTCTATTGGAAGCGCACGAATATAAGCCATTGTCTTTTTAATGCTATCTTCTGTCTCGCCTGGCAATCCCATCATTAAAAGTCCCTTAACACGTATTCCAGCCTTTTTTATCAAATATATTTTTTCTGCCAGAAGATTCAAATTCACATTTCGACGGTGTCGTGCCAAAAGATCTTCATCACCGGTCTCTATGCCAAGGCTAATCATCCAGCAGCCAGCGGCTTTCAAACAGCGCAGAAGGTCTAAATCTATATGTTCCGCCCTGACAGCGCAATTAAAAGTCATTCCCAGTGGTTTGTTAATCATCATCCTGGTAAAATCTTCAATTCTCTGCCGGTTAAATGTAAATTGATCATCATAAAAAATAATATGACGTATTCCGAAACGCTTTTTCAGGTATTTCAGATGCTCGTACATATATTCTGCCGAGTTATACCGGAAGCTGCGGCGAAACACAGATCTGTCACAATAACTGCAGGCATATGGACAGCCACGACTTGAAATGCAGCTTGAATTTGGAGCTTTGGGATAGTTGAAAATTGGTAGTTTGTATACATCAGG
>DAOURZ010000291.1 GCA_030627475.1 Deltaproteobacteria bacterium
ATGGCAAACACATTGACATCAAAGTCGCTTGACACTGCATTGCCGTTTTTATCCATGAGTTCATCTGCCGTATAACTAATAGTGTTTTATCAGTAGTTCCGCATCGAAAAAATGACTAAAAAGCAATCCCTGAGAATACTTTCAATATTGTTGAACTGGTAATCTGGCGAGCGGAATTATTGATAAAATTCTGTTGAACAATGCCGCAGATATACGACGAAAAAATAAATTTTCTCTATGGATTTTATATCGTTTGCTTTGCGAAGGTAGAAAAGGAATTCTGAATAATTTTTATAAATAACTTTAAAAAAATAGGCTTTCTTTATGACCATAATATTTTTCAACTAAAATCCTGTAAAAAATCAATGAAGTGTTGATTTATAAACGCATCTCTCCTGTATGACTGCTGCCACTGATTTATGTTGCAATGAATTGTGTATAAAAATGCTCTTCAAGAAGTATTACAATTTTCCTTTTTGTTGTTTGGAACGATGTAATCATAATGCTTTGGCAAAAGTTCATATATTGGAACCATTCGTCCTTTGTCACATTTAGGGCATTGCCTGATATTTATACCGGTTAACCTTAACATCATCTCTTCAAGGGATTCATCCTCAGGGACGGCATATTTTTCAGGATCATCATTCATTAATTTTCTGATAATTTTTATGTTTTCAGACTTATATCGTGGTGAAAGAAACCCAAAATACCTAATTTTTCTAAACCCTTTTGGAAGGACATGAAGTAAAAATCTGCGAATAAATTCTTCAACATCAAGTGTCATTAATTTTGTCTTATTTTCATCGGCCCGGTCTTTCCAGGTAAAGGTTACTTTTCCATCTTGCATGGATTTTATACGGTAATTGGAGATAGTCACTCTGTGAGTGTAACGAGAAAGGTACTCCAGCACTTTTTCAGGACCTGAGAATGGGGCTTTTGCATAGCCGGACCATTTCTTCTTTGCAATTTTTTTGATGAGTCGATCAAATTCAATATCATCTTTATATTTGGCTGTATTGCCTGGGAATTGCAATTTACCTTCTTTTTTCAGCTCTTTTAATCCTTTGATATAAATATTTTTGAATGCCAGCATCAATGATTCTGTTCTAAAAAGAAAATTGCTTTTTGAAGATGTCCATTGATCTTTATCATCTGAAAGTACCCCTCCTGGAACAAGGCAATGCAAATGAAAATGATCCATCATGGTTTGTGTCCATGTATGAAGTACTCCTATAAATCCTGGATTGCCTGCAAGGCGCCATTGTGGATCTGCTGCAAATGTTTTTATGACTTGATTCACTGAAAAAAACAGTAAATCAAGCAACACCTTCATATTACATAAAATCAGAGGGTTCAGATCATGGGGTAAAGTAAAAACCAGATGGAAATATGCAACTGGCAAAAGTTCTGCTTTGCGATCATTTAACCAACGTTCTTTTGCCATGGTCTGACATTTTGGACAATGGCGGTTTCTGCATGAGTTGTATGAATTTTGTGAATGACCACACGAATCGCAAAAATCCATATGTCCACCCTGGGCAGCTGTGCGACAGGTCATGATTTGATTCATGACACCTACCTGGGCTGGGGAAGCAGAATTATTCCACAGATATTGTTGGCCGTGTTCTCTGAATATATCGGCAATTTCAATGTCCGATTTTTGAGAACTGCTGCTATCAATGCAGCATGGGGACTTCATTGCAGCCTCTTTTGTTGATTCACTTCCAGGTTATCCAACGGACTTTTTATTGTTGAAAGAAATTGGTTGGAGACATGAATATATCCAGCAGTGGTAGCAAGGGCTTTATGACCCATCATCCGTTTGATGGCATATGGCTGTACACCCTGTTCCATGAGATGCGTGGCAAAGCAGTGTCTCAGGGTGTGTATGCCTCGACCTCTGGTAATACCTGCTCTTCTTTTAGCTGTGTAATAAATCTTCTGAGCTGTTGATACAGGCATGGGTTTCTTTTTATCCTTACCAAAGAAAAGCCAATCACCGGGGTGGTATTCACGCCAGTAGTTCTCCAGTTCAGCCAAAAGCGTACCTGATAAAACAGTATATCTGTCTTTTTTGCCTTTGCCCTGTTCAACTCGTATCATTCTACGAGATCTTTCTATATGCACCGCCTGAAGAGATACAACCTCACTAACCCTTAAGCCAGCACTGTATACTGTAAGAAGAAGGGCTTTGTGCTTCAAATTTGTACACGTATTTAATAATTTACTGACCTCGTTCTGACTTAAAATTGTCGGAAGGCGTTTTTGCCTGGGCCGTGGTGGAATCATAAGCTCAGTGCTTCTATGAAGGACATTATCATAAAAACATTTGATTCCACAAAATGTCACATTGCAGGTGCTCCATGAATATTTTCGATCTTCTATCAGGTATCGAAGATAATCCTGTATCTTCTCATCAGTTAATTTATCTGGGCTTTGATTGAAAAAACATGCAAGCCCTTTCACTGCATGGAGGTATGCTTCATTGGTTTTTGGTGAATATCGCTGAAGGATAAGGTGTTTTTCAAACGCGTTTCTAAGAATTGTCATTGATTCTTCTCCTGAACATTAAAGGTTAATATTCAGAAGAGAATGGATTATTTAGAAAATGATGAAAAGAAAATTTTAGATGAACTGACAATGTTAATTATTAAAATAAGGTTTCGGATTTGCCTCCGCGAAGCGGTTTTGTTCAACAGA
>DAOURZ010000135.1 GCA_030627475.1 Deltaproteobacteria bacterium
AACGTCATAGATTTTGCGCTGCATAAGGAAAGTACTCGACAATGCCGCCAGAATAATCAAGCCTATTGTCATGGCAATCAGCAGTTCTACCAAAGTAAATCCGTTTTCTTTATTTTTATACAAATAATACAATAGCTTTACTCCGCAAGAATTGTCTGTAATTCAACCTGACTGTTATCAGAATCCCAATATACGGTAACGGTTATCTTCTTCATGCCAGCGGCTGGATTGTCAGGAACTACATCTGTGATTCTTTTGTATAAAGGAAAATCTGCACCACCATAGGGTTCTGTTCCGGCTTCAGCATCAGCACCAGCGTATCCGACATCTTTGATCTTTTCTATTTTATCCTGCGCCATAACCGTGGCAGTAGTAATTCTGTTGCTTAGCTTGTTGCCTCTAATTATCCCTGTTATCAGAGCTGCTGTCCCAAGCAGTCCTATTGACAGAATAACCATGGCAATCAGAACTTCAATTAAGGTAAAACCGTTATTGTTGATAACTTTGCGCACTTTCTTCCCCCCATTGAATGTGAACGCTAATTTATTTTTACCCTGCCAGCACGACTAATTGTAATATTTTTCGATCCACTGGAATTTTTAAGGGTAATGGTAGGATTAGTAGCGGTTCCTCTTGAACTGAATACCGGATCCGGAGGATCGCTCGAATCAAATGTTACATCAGAATATTCGTTTTGAACATCTCTAAGCTGAACATCGCCTTCCCCATCATCTACCGTATTATCATTATTCGCGTCATCGCATATTTTATATTGATAACTGCTATAAAAAAATACCTTGACGCTGTGATTCAGACTAACCGCTTTCATCCTTGCCGCCATCAAATCCCCCATTACCTGCCTTGCAGCGCCATTTAATCTTGATTTGGGCAACCATGCAAGATAGTTCGGAATCGCAATACTGGCAGTAATTGCTATAATAGCAATAATAACCATCAGTTCAATTAAAGTAAAACCCGATTGTTTGCTGTGAAGTGACATTCAGTATCCCACAAATTTTTTTAAAACTCAATTCCCAAACTCTTAAGTTTTGCAGATAAAGCATTTGCTCTTTGCCGCTCATGATCAGCTTTTTGCTCAGCCCTGTCCGCTCTTTGCCGCTCCTGCTCAGCTTTTTGTTTTTCAGCTTGATAAAAGGGGAGTATAAATTTTTTATAAACCTCATCTTTCGACATTTCTTCCAATGATGGGCGGTTGACAAGATCAGCGATCCGGAATTGAAAACCTGGTAATATCCTTGATTTAAGAATGCCTTTGACTGGCCTGTTTTCTGCATATTTACCCGATTTAAGGCGGTGATAAAAAACTGTTTGTTTCATTTTCCCATCAAGAATAAAATATTCCTGCACCCCTCCAAGACAATATTCTTCTTTTTTGACTTTTGTATCACGTTCAATATTTTTACGGTTGCTGTCGGATAATATTTCAATGCATAGATCAACAGTCCCTGAATATCTGTTATCTGATTCATTTATTTCAAATGGATTAGTATTTAAAATTATTCCTGTATCAGGCTTGCGAATTGTGACTTTATGGGGTAGTTGCAACCGAAAACCCATTTCCAGACCAATCATTTTACCGATTGGATAAACAGTTAAAAAATGGCGTAATAGTTCACCAAACCACAAAAAAACCAAATAGGCTTTATAGTCAGACACAGGTTTTTCCTCCAACAATCCATCATTCCACTCATAGTGGATATCACTTAATTCATAATATTCTTCCCAATATACATCTTCAGGGATCTTGATATTATCAATTCTATTTTTCGTGGGAGTTTTCAGGAAAACTTTTTCTTTTATATTGTCCCAAAATAGTTTTTTTTCTTCCATTGCAGATGGTTGTTGCAACGTTTCCATATTGCCTCCCTTTAAACAATGAATGGGGGTCCCTGTTATAAACAGAAATTTACATTATAAAATTTTAATTGTCAATTATGAGGCTTACTGAAAAGTAAATCACCTCACGAGACATCCCATATTCCAAAAACAAAAATTAACAGACCGTTCTTCTTTATTCAAGTGAAATAGATGCTTGTGTTTTGCAATTGTTTTTCTTATAAAATGTAATAATACTGGAATCAGGAAAAAGTCAATAACGTTCACAATTTATTGAGATTGATCAACATGCCTTTTACTATAAATAGAAAAAAAACACGTCAAATAAAGGTTGGGGAAGTAAAAATAGGGGGTGGAGCTCCTGTTGCGGTCCAGTCAATGACAAATACATTTACTCAGGATATTGCATCAACAGTTTCCCAGATAAAACGATTGGAACAAGCCGGATGCGAAATCATAAGGGTGGCTGTGCCTGATGAAGAGGCAGCCCATGCAATAGCATCAATAAAGGAAAAAATTTCAATTCCCGTTATAGCTGATATACACTTTGACTTTCGTCTCGCTATTGCAGCAGCGAGAGCCGGTGCTGACGGATTGAGGATAAATCCGGGAAATATCGGCAGTGTAAAAAAAGTAAAAGCTGTTGTTGAATGTGCAAAGGAGCTTAATATTCCCATTCGAATAGGGGTAAATTCAGGCTCACTTGAAAAGGAGATATTGAAAAAATATAATGGTGCTGGCGCAGAGGCAATGGTGGAAAGCGCTGTCAGGCATATAGAATTGCTGAGAACATTAGATTTCCATCAGATAAAAGTTTCAATAAAGGCGTCTGATGTCCTTCGCACTGTAGAAGCTTACAGACTTCTTTCTTCAAAAACCGATCTTCCTCTGCATGTTGGTGTTACGGAAGCCGGCGCTCTTTTTCCCGGAATTGTAAAATCCTCTCTTGGCATAGGCATGCTGCTCGCAGAAGGTATTGGGGATACTATTCGTGTCTCTTTAACAAGAGATCCGGTAGAAGAAGTTCGTACAGGTTTTGAAATACTGAAAGCCCTTAATATCCGCAGGCGCGGACCGGAAATAATTTCCTGTCCTACTTGTGGACGCTGTAAAATCAATCTTTTTGACATTGTTGAAAAGGTGGAAAAAACACTCTTAACAAGTACCCTGGATATCAAAATCGCAATTATGGGTTGTATTGTAAATGGTCCAGGAGAAGCAAGAGAGGCTGATATCGGGATTGCAGGTGGTGATGGAAAGGGAATATTGTTTAAAAGGGGAAAAGTTATAAAAAAAATTCCGGAAGAAAAACTTGTTGAAGTTCTGCTGGAAGAGATACGGAAAGGACATGGACATATATGAAAAAACAGGTTAAAAATGCAATTAATCCAACGAGAGCTGAAGATTATCCGGAATGGTATCAGGAGGTTATAAAACATTCGGATTTGGCTGAAAAATCTCCGACAAGAGGCTGTATGGTCATAAAGCCTTGGGGTTACGCGATTTGGGAAAACATTAAACAAGTTCTGGATAATATGTTTAAAGAAACCGGGGTTAAAAATGCATATTTTCCTCTTTTTATACCGTTGAGCTTTCTTGAAAAAGAAGCTGAACATGTTGAAGGTTTTGCAAAAGAATGCGCGGTGGTAACACACCACAAACTTGAAAAAGGCCCAGACGGCGGCCTCGTGCCGGCTGGCCGGCTCAATGAACCTTTGATAGTCAGGCCTACTTCCGAAACGATTATAGGAGATTCATTTTCCAGGTGGGTCAGTAGTTATCGGGATCTTCCTGTTTTGATAAATCAGTGGGCAAACGTTGTCAGATGGGAAATGCGAACTCGCTTATTTTTAAGAACAAGTGAATTTCTGTGGCAGGAAGGACATACGGCACATGCAACAAGAGGTGAAGCCATTGAGCGCACCGGAATGATGCTTGACATCTATGAAAAGCTTGCCGAAGACTACCTCGCTATCCCTGTGATAAAAGGAAAAAAAACAGCTTCGGAAAGATTTCCCGGAGCGGTTGATACCATGTGTATTGAAGCTATGATGCAGGATAGAAAAGCTCTTCAGGCCGGCACATCACATTTTTTAGGCCGGAACTTCGCTAAGGCATCCAATATAAAATTTCAATCTGCCGAAGAAAAAGAAGAATATGCATGGACAACTTCATGGGGCGTTTCCACACGTCTTATCGGCGGACTTATAATGACCCATAGTGATGATGACGGCTTGATCCTTCCTCCGAAAATAGCATCTTCACATGTAGTTTTACTGCCTATTATAAGAAAGCTTAAAGACCGGCCAAAGGTGATGGAATTTACCGAAAACCTTGCCAAAGAGCTGAAAGAAAAATTTTATGGTCTTCGCAGACTTGAAGTGGAAATTGATGACCGGGATATAGGAGGAGCGAGAGGATGGGACTGGATCAAAAAAGGCATACCGCTCAGAGTTGAAATCGGCCCAAGAGATATTGCTGAAAATTCTGTGTTTGTCGGCAGGAGGGACCAGGAACATAATAATAAAACTTCTTTGGAAAGGAATCGGTTTGTTGCTGAAATAACAACTATTCTAAATGAAATACAAGAAAATCTATTTGAGCGAGCTATTTTGTTTAAAAAAGAAAATACCATAAAAATTGATGATACAGGCGGATTTAAAGAATTTTTTACCCCTGAAAATCGTGAGAAACCCGAAATTCACGGTGGATTTGCTTTATCTCATTGGTGCGGATCCAATGAATGTGAATCCCAAATTAAAGAAGATCTGAGCGTTACAATACGTTGCATTCCCTTTGATATGGAAAATGAGAAAGGAGAGTGTATATATTGTGGACGACCCAGCACAAATCGGGTGGTATTTGCCAAAGCATATTGACCACACCGGAAGCTCTAACAACTTTCATAAAATCCAAGGAACGTGGACGGCAATAGACCCAACTGTAAGCCTGATAACCTGACAACATGAGTAGTTAAAAGCAAGTAATTAACAGCAATTCTCATTATGAGATATTCTACAATATATCAAATAGTTGTGTTTTTTTGTCTGTTGTTGACAACTTTGTTTTTCGTCGAATTTCGTAGAAA
>DAOURZ010000270.1 GCA_030627475.1 Deltaproteobacteria bacterium
AGGAATGTGGACGAATGAACTTCCCCAAGTAGGCGCACAGATTTGGGTCGAATTTGCCCGAATTTCAAACATAGTCTCAGATCACAAAAGTTGATGTAATAGCGAGCTATTTCAATATTCCTGGGATTTGAGTCTATATTTGAGCTTAGGCAAAGGCGGCCTGAAGCTGCGATGCATAGATGGGGAAGTTATTTCGTCCATAGTAAATCCCGGAAAATTTAAAAAGGTGGGCAGACAGCCCACCTTTTATATAGCCAAGGAACGTGGAAGTTATTTCGTCCATGTTCCAAAAGTGAAAAAATGCAGATTAATTAAACTTCTTCAACGGTGATAGCGCCCTGTTCGCATACTTCCACACATGTTTCACATCCAAGGCATTCTTCCTCATTAGCTACGAATGCTTTACCATCTTTCATTTCCAAAACTTCCGAAGGACAATTTTCCACACATTCTTCACAACCCTCACATTTTTCTGTGTTCACAGTCGGTATAAAACCCATTTTATAAAATCTCCTTTCTTAAAAAAATAATTGATGTTGATAAAATTAACTCTGTTTTTTACATATTAAAAAAAGCTCCTTATACCAATTCATAATGATAGTCAAGTATTCTGATAACTTTCCCCGAGATAATAATTATTATAAACAGCTAACTATCATAGCGTTTCATTAAAAAGTCGTTATTGCGAGCATTAGCGAAACAATCCCGTGGTGTAGGTTGTAAGCCTTGTATGGTATTAGCAATAACTCATAAAACCTGTGCAATCTGTGGATTAAAAGTCAATAAATCCTATCAGAGTATTCTTAAATGCGGCTTCCTTATTTATTTCTTCAACAGGCGTTTTATGCCAGGCGTTACGGGTAAAAAAGTTATAAGGAGATTCGCCAGGGACCATATAAAACGTTAATGAAACTTTTTCGCCGTTTTCTTTAGCAAAAGGAGATTTAATTTTGATGTTTTCTGTCACAGGCAGGGACTTTTCCAGAAGTAATTCACATTGCTCCATTAAACTTTCCTGCCATTTTTTTTTAGTTTCATCCCTGCTGTTAGTCATCAGTATCGAATCTATACTAAGCACAATTTTTGCTTTGGGCGTTTTATCTAACAAACGCTCAATAGCTGAGCGGCTATTTGTTATAAATATACCTGATATATTTTGATCGCTTTGCAGCAAATGTGTCCATGCAATAATTCGATCAGGTATCATATGGTCGCTTTGATAATCTATTTTTAATGTTTTTTCTCTATCATTTTTTTTAAATGAAAGTTCATTTTCTCCTTTTAGATTATCAATAAGATTCAATGTTTTTTCTTCCGATAACAAAAGCTCTTTGTTTATTTCCCAGTTTTGTGAGTCGAATTCCTGGGCCATATGAAGAAAAATTCTTGCATTTAAAAGAGAGTCCTGTTTTTTTTCATCAGCCTGGTATTCCCGGGTTTTTTTTATATCCGCTTTGATTTGTGATGTAGAAGAGTCGGTAAAAAATGGAATTATATCCGGCTTTGATTTAAAAAAAACCAGTTCACTTCCCTGATGAATGTTTGCCCAACTTTTGTAGTCTTTTAGAATGTTATCAATTTTATTCTCATCTCCATTAATCGGAATACGCATTTCAAGCAAACCGATATCAGCCTGTTTTTGCATAATTTCAGGTATATTAAGCAATGATGGCTGATAAACGATAACTTGCTTGAAAAAGGCGGAAAGAGCCTCTAAAACCGGTTCGGGAATATACGTAAATGGAAAATATATTGGTTTCATTGTTTCCTCTGATTAAATAATATAGAAATTTAAAGTAACAACAGCATCCTGCCGCTGATTTAAATTGTTTTATCAGTAATGATCACAAAAATTGCCCCTACGTTGTGATCTTCCGGTCTTTTACTGTAACGCCAAGGGATACGAGCCGGTCGCGTATCCTGTCAGCAACATTCCAGTTATTCTCTGCTCTGGCCTTATCCCTTTCCTTGATCAAACATAAGATTTCAGGATTTAAAAATTCATCTTCAAAATTAAATATTCCCAGCACCAAATCAATATTTCGAAATGCATCTATAATCTTGGTGGCATCCTCTTTGCCTATCATTTTTTTCAGAATTAATATGTTTATTTGTTTTATGTTTTTAAAAATAGAAGCCAGTGCTGCTGAAATGTTCAGATCGTCATCCATGGCGGTAACAACACCATGTTTAATATCATAAATAAGCTGGTCAAGTTCAGGATAGAAAAGCTCCTCTTTTAAATTCATCAAAGAATTAATACAAATATCAAGTCGTTTTAAGGAATGTTTGATATATTCAAGCTGTTTGATTGAGAAATGAATGGGTTTTCTGTAATGGCTTGAAAAAAGCCAGTACCTTATTTCTCTTCCGGAAAAACCGAGATCATAGAGTTCTTTAAGAGTCAACCTATTTTCTTTATTATTCATGTTCTTGTCGTTAATCAGAACCTGATCACAATGAATCCAGTATTTGGCCAGGGGCCTGCCGGTTAAAGATTTAGCGATAGCTATTTCATTTTCGTGATGGGGAAATATAAGCGCTCTGCTACCGGTATGAATATCAAAAAATTCGCCAAGATATTTCATGGACATGGCAGCACACTGTATATGCAATGACGGTCGAACATTGCCCCAGTCTGTCTGAACATATATTCCCCTTTTAAGTTCCGAAAGTCTGGATCTTTTGAAAAGAGTAAAATCCCGTGGATTGTTCTTTTCATATTCATCCAGATTTACTGTTGCTCCAATTTTTATCTTGTTTAAGTCAATACCTGATAGTTTTCCATAATCTGAAAAACGGGAAATATCAAAATACAGCGAACGGAGTTTTTCATATGCAACTCCTTTATTAACAAGTTTTTTAGCAAGCGATACCATATCTTCGATATGTTCGCTCGTTTTTGGATATTCCGTGGCAGGCTTAATGTTAAGGG
>DAOURZ010000384.1 GCA_030627475.1 Deltaproteobacteria bacterium
AAAAATATTGAAATAGCCCGCTATTCCTTCAACTGAAACAATAAAAAACAATTCTTGTTTTTTTATTGACATATTTATGGAAAAGTGTAAAAATTTGAATTGATTTCAGGTGCCTTTTTAAGGCATAAAAGGAAATTCCGTGAAAATCGGGAGCGAGCCCGTCGCTGTAATCGGGGACAAAAACCGCAAAATGTCACTGTCCGGATTAATCCGGATGGGAAGACGCGGTAAGTAGTGTGATCCGAAAGTCAGAAGACCTGCCTGAAAAATTGTTTGGCAACCTCGCGGACAGGTGGCTAATCAACAAGTGTTTGAGGATAAAAAAGGCAATCCCCAGATCGATTTATCGGTTTGGGGTTTTTTTTTGCAATCTGTCAGATCAAGGAAGCCGGTCAGATGCCGGCGCTGCCCCGCAACTGTAGGCGGAACGTAATCTACTTAAATGCTGCTGATTTCCGAAATAGAAATTGGGAAGGCATGGAGAGCAGTAGTTGCCGCAAGCCAGGAGACTTATTTGATGGATAAAACAACGATTCTGACCGAGGGGAAAGGAAAAATAAAAAGATGAAAAAGTTATTAAGTTGTGCGACAGTATTATTAGTATTTATGTTTTTTGCCTTACCTGTACCAATTTTTGCGCAGGAAGAGGTAAATATTGTAACAATGGAAGAAATTGTGGTTACCGCAACCAGAGATAAAGAAGAGATTCGCAAAATTCCGGCAAATATAAGTGTTATTACTGTCGACGATATCAAAAAATCCGGCGCTACAAGCATAGTAGAAGTTCTGGAAAGGTTGGGCAGCGTTAATTTTAGAACTTTCAGTGGCAACCCTTCACAGGCATATATAGATATACGTGGTTTTGGAGGAGACAATCCATTCGGCAAAACCCTGATCATGCTGGATGGCAGAAGACTTAACAGACCGGACATGTCAACTGTAAACTGGCTTCAGATACCGATCAACAATGTTGAAAGGATAGAAGTTGTAAGGGGCGCCAGCAGTGTTCTGTATGGCGATTCTGCTGTTGCAGGTGTGATAAATATTATTACAAAAAGGGGTGGGGGAAAACCTGAAGTAAATGCATCAATCATAGTCGGAAGTTATGGTTTGTATGATAAAAGAGTTGGAATAACCAGCTCTTATGACAGGTTTTCGTATGCCATGACTGGTGAAAACCAGAAAATATCTGGCTACAGAAAGAGGTCAAAGTTTGCATCAAAGGGCGCTGGATTAAATCTGGGTTATGATTGCAGCGATTATTTTGATATTTCCCTTGGATTGTCTTTTAATAAAACAGATTTTGACATGCCGGGTTGCCTTTCAAAAGCTGAAATGGAACGGAACCGGAGGCAATACCAGCCCGCAAGAGGATGGAATACTGCGCACTCCAACGATGATGCATCAAATAAATATAGTAATATCAACCTTAAGATGAAATCCTTTCTGGGTGATTTCGGACGTTTTGATGTTAATTTCCTGTACGGCAATAAGGACATTAAAAACAATATAGAGTCTAATTGGGCGCCAAATAAATACAACATTGCTGATATTGACACTTTTGGCATAACACCAAAATATATTCTGGAAAAAAACTTTTTGGGGCATGGAAACAAGCTGGTTTTAGGGTTAGATTATTACCATGAAAAACTTGATATTGACAAATACAGTGATCGTGAAAGAACATCGAAAACTCATACGGTATGTCTGGAGAAAAACGGTCTTGGGTATTACATAAGGGATGAACTTTACATACGTGAAGAGTTGATACTGAGCGTTGGTTACAGAACAGAAAAAAGTGAGATAAAGGGCAGCGAGACAACGATTGCAACGCCAACAAAAGACTTTGATGACAAAAAGATTCATAAGGGCGAAGCGTATGAGGCAGGCTTGACTTATTTGATAGGGGAAAAATCCAGGGTCTTTGCAAAATATGCCCAGGTTTATCGCTATCCGTTTCTTGATGAACAGGCATCATATTGGGGC
>DAOURZ010000096.1 GCA_030627475.1 Deltaproteobacteria bacterium
GGAGCAGGAGTCATATTATAGGCCTGCCCGTCAATTAATTCCCACCGCTCATCATCCGACCAATAAGCATAATCTGCGTAAGTAAACTTTTCTTCTGTTTTTTGAGATAAAGGCATGGTTGCCCCTTTTTTGTTTGATTGAAAGGCAGAAATAACCTCCTTTATTTTTTGACAGAATAAACCGGATTTTAAGGAACGTGTACGAAATGCCTTCATTAAGAATTCAAAATTTATAATTCAAAATTCGTATTATAACGGCTCCGGAAATCTTCCTGAGTGAACCTATGTTCTTGGGTACCGTGGTGCTCAACTGCAAAACTGGCGCAAGTGGCCCCCATCTTTGCACAAGTTATCAGATCTTTGTCTGTTACCATACCCTTAATCATTCCTGCACGGTAGGCATCTCCTGCACCTGTTGGATCAGATACAACGTGAGCTTTTGCTGATGGTATTTTTGTTTCCTGGTCCTGAGAATATATTATTGAGCCGTTTTCACCGAGAGTCGTAATAATACATTTTGTCATTTTAAGAAGAGCTGAATTTTCAAGCTCAGTAGCTTTTTTTATCATTTCAAGCTCATAGTCATTTGATATCAGCATTTCGGAATCAATAATTATCTCTTTCATCTGGTTTCCCGACAGCGCCGGGATAGATTGGCCGGGATCAAAAATATAGGGAATGCGGTGTTCTTTGTAAATGCGGCTGTAGTTTATCATATCTTCAATATTACCCGGAGCTATAATTGCTATTGCCTCCTTCCGATTAACTCCGTCAAATTTATAAAGCGAGGAATATTTCATGGCTCCCGGGTTAAAACCCGTAATCTGGTTATCTGATTTGTCTGTTGTAATATAAGCGCCTGCGGTGAATTCTTCCGGAATTTTTCGAATTCCATCTAATGGCAGCTTTTGTTGATGCAGCCAGGTTTCATAGGTATCAAAATCTTTGCCGACAGTTGCCAGAATCAGCGGTTTCTCTTCCAATAAGGAAAGGCTGTAAGCAATATTACCTGCTGTACCTCCAAATTTCTCGGTAAGACCGTTAACCATAAAACAAACATTTAGAATATGTATTTTTTCAGGTAATATATGATCTTCAAATTTTCCAGGGAAATCCATTATACGATCGTAAGCCAATGACCCTGACACAAATATTTTCATACAACTACTCCTTAATAATACTAATCATCCCATAATTCATCATCCCACAAATTATCATACATATCATCCCAACTTACAATATCATTAAAAATATTTTTTAAACCAAATCTGTTATGTGTAGCTTCACAATCAGATTCAAATTCATTCCCGTCAAAGTATAATTTGTCAAGATCAGGCATAGCCACCTCATTTTAGATGAAAAAGCAGGAAGTTTTAACCCGAGTTGAACGCAATTTTTTGCAAAGAAATGTACCGGAATCTTGATGCTACCCCGCCCAGACGGGAATGCACAAGAGATTGGTGCAGATCAAGCAAAAAATCTCTCAATTCAGGTCTAAGATTGAAAATTGAAGGTGAGCAACAAAACAATACTATAACGGAAGTTTTATTTATTCTACGTTTATGTTTATCTGTTCTGGCTTTTTCCTATCAGCTTTCGGCACTTTTATTTCAAGTACTCCATTTTTGGAATTTGCCTTACTCGCTGTCAGAAATTTTCCAAAACTTCTTTTTTCAGTAGTAATTTTCTTCCTTGATCTCTTCAGGAACATGGACGAATTGATTTTCACAAGCAGTCGCATAGATTCAGGTCGAATTTGTTCGATCTCAAATCACAGAAGTTAATGAAATAGCGAACTATTTCAATATGTTTGTGATTTGAAACCGAACAAAGGCGACCTGAATCCGTGATGCATGGTTGTGGAAGTTGTTTCCTCCGCGTTCTTTATCAAAAGAGAGAGCTCTCCTTTAATTGTCAGCTAATTATCAACACATTCTTTGCTCTTTTTTTGAATCATTTAAAATCAACTGTCAAGATAAAAATGAAGACAAATTTACAATATTGCAAATTATTAGCAAATTTGATTTATGAGTTGTACAATACTTTGAAAGCGTGAACAAAATAATTTCCATAAGCAGACGCATAAATTTGGATCGGATTTGTTCGACTGTCAATAGTATTTTAAAATGTACGGTTGCACACTTTGCAATTCATTATTATAAAGAACCTGTTTCACATCCGGATCTCTACTCGAAAGTAAGGAACGTGATAAAAAATTATGCAAACCCTGATACACAAACGGACCGGAATAATCAAAGAATCAATCTGTGGAATTGTGGATCGAGTCACTTATCACAATCCTGACAGCGGATGGTCTGTTCTTCGCGTTTTACCATTCAATAATCCCTACCAGCAAGAAACGGTTACGGTCCATCAAACAAAAGTGTTTGCCGGAGCAACGATGGAGTTTTATGGAGCGTGGACTGTTCATCCTAAATTCGGTCGTCAATTCAAAGCCACGGAAGCTGTTGAGAGAAAGCCCGCAACGATAGCTGCCCTGGAGAAATACCTGGGCTCAGGTCTTATTAATGGCGTAGGCCCTAAAACTGCAAAGAAAATCGTCAGGCATTTCATGGACAAAACCCTTGAAATATTTGAAAAGGATATTAAAAGGCTTACCGAGGTTCAGGGCATTGCTCAAAAGAAACTAAAAAGAATCAGTAATGCCTGGTCTGAACATCGGGCTATCAGAAAAGTAATGATGTTTCTACAATCCCATGGAATAAGCACCCTTTTTGCTGTCCGTATTTATAAGGAATATGGTGACCATGCCATATCCTATGTGACAGAAGATCCATACCGGCTATCTAATGATTTTTACGGCATAGGATTTTTTTCGGCCGACAAGGTAGCACTGAGCATCGGTCTTGATATTGATAGCCCTGAAAGAATCGTGGCCGGCATAAAACATGTTTTGGCTGCAAGCAGAGACTTTGGCCACTGTTACCTGACAGAATCACAAATTCAGGCACAAGTTAACACATTATTAGAACTGGATATTAGTGATCGTTTATCTGAGTTACTGAAAAAAATGGAGCGGGACAGAGTTGTCATGGTTAGAAAACTCGTAAAGATAGAAGGTTCAACCGAGTTGTGCTATTATTCAAGAACTCTTTATTTTGACGAGCTATATGTCGCAAAGAAAATTTCCGGCATGAATAATTCGCCAGACATTGATATTGATAAGGAACGGATAGAGCGCTGGATTAATTGTTACTGTCAAATGCAGAATATTTCCTTGAGTGATGAACAGGCCGCTGCTGTCAGGGGAATTGTTTGTGAAAGGTTCTCCATTCTGACCGGTGGTCCCGGCTGCGGCAAAACAACCACTACACTAATGCTTGTTAAATTACTTGAAGCGATGAAACTGAAATCTTTACTTGCTGCTCCTACCGGTCGTGCGGCTCAACGTATGATGGATGTGATTGGGAAAAAGTCCAAAACAATTCATCGTCTGCTGGAGTGGCAAGTTGGCAAATTTAACAAGAACGAAGAAAACTCTCTTGACGTTGACTTTCTGATTATTGATGAATGTTCCATGCTGGATATTAATCTGACCGCATCATTGCTCAAGGCTGTTCCAAATCGCAGCCAGGTTCTTTTCATCGGCGATGCGGATCAACTGCCGTCAGTCGGTGCAGGTAATGTACTTCGGGATATGATCTCATCCGGCACGGTTCCTTGTTTCAGGTTGACAAAAATTTTTCGACAGGCACAACAATCCCTCATCATCAAATACGCCCATCAGATCAATAATGGGGAAATACCCTATATTGATTCACCCTTTAAAAAACCTGAACTATGGAAGCAAGAAAAAGATTGTCTATTTCTTGACGCCGACGAAGTTACGAAGGAACAGCTCAGTTTTATTGCCAAAGTTAAAAAATACTATAAAATAAAAACGGCTGCACTTGATAACGAGCCGGATTCAAACCTTTACGAATTCCGAACAAATGAGCCGTTAATCCCTTATGAAACCGAATTGACAATCCCCAGGAAATTTCAACACGTCAGCATTGAAAAGGTATATAAAGCAAAAATCGGAGTCGATGAATTGTTGTCGGTATTAAAAAAAGTTCATCCATGGTCGTCGTTGCATTATGGCCTTTCAGCTTCTGATGTGGTCAGAAAACTATATTTGGAATGGATACCGAAATATTTTGGACGTAAAATTGAAATCCAGGTTATTACACCTATGACAAGGGGAAGTCTGGGTACTGTCAGTTTAAATAATATGATTCAGAAATCTGCCAATCCTCCACAAAAAGGGAAAAGTCAATTACAGGTTGGCGAAAGAATATTCAGGGTCGGAGATCGGGTTATTCACAGAAGAAACAATTATGATCTTGGAGTATTTAACGGCGACATTGGTATCATTCGGGAAATCGACAATGAGGAGCTTACATGTATGGTTTCATTTTTTACGGATAACCGAGAGGTTCGGTATAAGCGTGATGATATTCAGGAATTGAGCCTGGCCTATGCCATTACGATCCATAAGTCGCAGGGAAGTGAGTTTGAGGCAGTTATTATTCCGGTTCTTACACAACATTTTAAAATGCTGTTTCGGAATCTCATCTACACCGGCCTGACAAGGGCAAGGAAACTTGTTGTTTTGGTTGGAACTCGTAAGGCGCTGGCTATGTCGGTAAAAAATCAAGACACCAGTCAACGACAGACTTTCTTGCAAAAACTTCTACAATCCTAACCGAAGAGAGGTATTTATGGCAAAATTTATATCTCAAGAGATTATTCATCAAATGGTTGCGCGATGGTCATCCCCTCGTGCGAAGAATTATCGGTTTAAAATTTTCAAGGATACGTCGGATTTTTTTCGTGTAGAATATGGAAGCGTGGTTGTTCTTGAGGAAAAACCCTTCCTGATCCTGCATAATGCAAAGGAAGGACGTTTTGGGCTTGATGATGAGGAAAAATTTTGGGTTAAACGATCAGTTGATTTAACCGATGGAAGCAGGAAGATATTAAAGCTTGTTTTTTATGAAAAGTTTATGGCTAATATTGGAGGCATTGATTTTGAGTGCTTCAGGAGCCCCAAAAAAGAGGCACGCATTTTAAAGCTGGTAGATAATCATAAAAATTTCATGCATGGATATGCGGTAGAGGATGAAAATGGAAATATTGTCAGAGTATTGGACGTGGTTAATGGAAAACCTCTTCATACTCATTTGCAAAAATTAGAGTGTGATCACCAGACTTATTTTTATGAGCTGTTTCCCGATATCCTGAGTAAATATCTTGAGTGTATTAAGGCTATTAAATTTCTACACGAAAATGGTGAAAAACACGGCGATATTCGCAGGGATCATATTTTCGTTGACAGGGATAACAAAGATTTCCGTTGGATAGATTTTGATTATAATTATCGACAAAGAGAGAATATATATAGTTATGATCTCTTTGGTCTGGGTAATATCTTAATATTTCTGACAGGAATGGGCGATGTAATGATGACTGATCTTAAAAAACAAGATCATCCTGCTTTAAATCTGCTGACATATGATGATGTTAATATTGTTTTTCACAATCGTGTGGCAAATTTAAAAAAGGTTTATCCCTACATACCTGAAACCCTTAACCGTGCCCTTATGCATTTTTCAAGTGGCGCCAACTGGTTTTATGATAACACCAGCCAGTTGCTGGAAGATTTGGAAGAGTTCATACAAACACAATGAGACCTTGATAAGGAGGAAAAATCATGAATAACGAGCTTGTTTTTAACAAGAACATTCTTATTGCAGTTGATGAGTCAGAAAACGCTCGTCGTGCGGTTTTATATGTAGCTCAACTCCTGGAGGGCGCTGCGGGCTTTAGTGTTACTATCCTGCATGTAATTCATGAACCGGAAGAAGATTATTTTCCTGCAATTGATGAAAAAGAGAAATGGCTCAGTCAGTATAAAAAGAAAGTTGATAA
>DAOURZ010000080.1 GCA_030627475.1 Deltaproteobacteria bacterium
CATGGGTCAATTGTTCAGGATTATGTCCGTCAAATTCACATAAATATATATTCTTGTTTCCGGAACCTGTAGATACAAAAGCTATTTTACTATTAAAAATTCCTTTACTGCCGGTAAGTTTATATATAACCTCCCCACAAAAACGATGTATCATTTTACGCTGGTTATTCACAACACCTTTATATCTTTTGCCAACGATCAATAAACCTTTAAAAGAATCATAAAGCCTGAGTTCCATTTCAATAATATTATCTTTTAAAAAAAAACCGCCTGTAATAAGAAGTTCCGCTCCTATACCTGTCCAGTTTTTGAAATTGATATTTGGAGCAATTATGCCGGATTTTTCAGGATCTACAAGATATGCATCCCTGTCAATTATTTTGAAATAACCAGTAAATTCCAATGATTGTGAGAGCATATTTGATGCTTCTTGTGACAGAAAATTTTCTCCTTTTTTATCTGACATAGACTTGAACAGAGGAACAGCGATCGGAATTTTTTTTATAAAAGGGTCGTTTATATCAATATAATCATATTCTGTTCGGCAATGAGCCGATCCGATCAAAAAGAATACTGTTGCTATCAAACTTATAAAAATAATTTTGGTATATTTTTTTTTAAACATATAATTTTAACTTTATTCAGTGCCCGAACGAAAACCGGAACCCGGGGAAATCAGCAGTTTTCGTTCAGGCACTATTTATTGCTGCTTTTTTTCAATCCCGAAGGCGTAAATATCAGACCAATGTTATAATAAGCTTTTAAATATCCTTTTGGCAATTCAGGAAGCGGGTTCGATTTTTTAACAGCTTTTAAAACGGATTCGTTAAAATAACTGTTGCCTGACTTTTTTTCAAACCATACATCCTTTATCTCGCCGTTTCGCATGATTTTAATAACAACCACTGCAATTAGATCAGTATCGCCGCCGGTTAGCTGCTCGGAAAAAGCCCAGTTTTTTTCAATGTAATAAGGAATTTCCGCTTTATATATATCTATTTGTTTCAGAGCCAGGTAGCCTGTAGCCAAAGCTCCACCCTGTATATTACTGCCCTGTCCAATCAAATCTTTTTCATTTGCCTTAATGTTTTTTGTTTCGGTTATTGCTCCTACTTTAGTTTTTAAACGATTGATTGCTGCTCTAACCGGATCCGGCTTCGACTCTTCAACCTGTTTTTCAATTCTTGTTATAGCGCTTTTGACAACCTTTGATGGCGAGAATGTCTTTTTTTTGAGCGATTTTTTTATTTTTTTACCTTTTGGGACGGCAACAGACACAGTTTTTGAGCGACTCCGGTTGGTATTAATACTGGTGGATGGAATTTGAGAAGCCGGAGTTGATTGTGTTTTGGAGTTAATCTCACTTCGTCCGGCCGACTCTGATGATGCACCCTGAGCCGGCAACGTAACCATATTAACATTAATGACAGAAGGTAAAAACTTTTTATTATATGGAGTATGAACTGGAAAATAAATTAAGATTGCCAAAAAAAGCGCATGCCATACCAAACAAACCGCAAAAGCCAAAACTAATTTCAGAGGGTTATTCCATGTGTTGCGAAATAAATAAGAAGGAGCAATCATACTTTCGTCCACATTCCTTATTTTTCTTTATTGGACTTTATGGGTTCTGTCACCATACCAAGTTTTTCAACGCCGGCTCCTTTTATTTCCGACATAACACGCATCACCATTCCATACGATATGTTTTTATCAGCTTTTAAATAAATTTCCTGGCCAATACGTCCATCAAGAATTTTTATAAGTTTTTCCTGCAAAAAATCAAGTGTCACCTGATGGTCGTTTATATATACCTGATTGTTTTTATCTATAGTTATTATAAACAGGTCTTGTTCTGCGGGAAGCGGTTCAGATGTCGCTTCAGGCAGGGAGACATTAACACCTTCTATCATCATTGGAGCGGTGACCATAAAAATAATCAGGAGAACCAGCATAACATCAACAAATGGTGTTACATTTATATCGGACATGAAGCTATTATTATTTCCACCAAATGCCATTTTTTGTACCCTTTAGGTCATCAAAACCTATGTTAAAATATCACGTTCTATGATATTCAGGAAGTCAGCAGAAAAGCTTTGTAATTCAGTTTCAAGAATTTTTATCTTTTGCATAAAATAGTTAAAGGCTATTACCGCCGGTATTGCAACGGCTAAACCGGCGGCAGTTGCAACAAGCGCCTCGGAAATTCCAGGAGCAACAACAGCAAGGCTGGCTGAACCGCTGCTTCCGATGCTATGAAACGAATTCATTATTCCCCACACAGTGCCGAACAAACCGATAAAAGGCGCTGTGTTACCTGTTGTGGCAAGAAAAGGAACCAGTTGAGTCATTCGGGCAATTTCCGTATTCGTTGACCGGCGCAGAGCCCTTTTTATATTGTCCATTCCTGTGAACCTGGCTCCTATGGATGGATGAGAGGCTGTTTCAGGTGATTTGGTTGATTTTATTGAAATGCCGGATTCGGATAATTGTTTAAGTTCCAGGCAGGCTATACGAAAAACTCTGGCTATAGGGCTGCCATGAAGCTGTTTTGCTTTTGCAAAAGCTTCTGACAGATCTTTGCTTTTCCAGAAAAAATCTGTAAAATAAGCTGATTCTTTATATGCTTTTCTGATATATAAGTATTTTATTAGCATAATAGTCCATGAGATAATGGAAAAAATCAGCAGAAGAGCCATAACAAACTGAACCATAAGGCAGGCATTACTTATCATATGAATTAAATTTATTTGAAGCATAATGAACTCCGGATTGTTGTTTTTTGCAGATTGAGTTGAGGAAATAAACTCAATCTGTGCGCCTACTTCGGGAAGTTATTTCGGACATATTCCTAATTTAATAAAAACTATTTTCAAGAAATAAAAAGATTATATGAACTTGGTTTCAGTGTCAAGAAAGATGTCTCTTGCCCTGCCCGGAAAACAGGAAATTAACGAAATGGAAAATGATAGAAAATATCCAGAGAGGTGTTTTAATAAACAATGAATCGGGAATTAAACGTAGTTGTTATGCCAACTGGTTACCTGCAGTTGGAATGGACGGATGCGCAAAATAACATAAGCAAGAGCGGCATGGTGTTACAGAAAGAGATATACAGACGTTTTTCTGCGGACACGGATTCATGGCTTTTGTTTCTGGGCTTTTGTGATCATCGGGTTCAGCTTTCTTCTTCTCTTGAATACTGGCGGAATTTTACAGGGGCTTTTGCCAAAAGATTAAGCCAGACACCTGACCTGGAAATCCTGCGCCATAAAGCAAAAGTCTTGATAGAACAAGATGATTTAAACATGCATTTAGAGCGGGTTCCGATGATGACCGGCTCGGAATACTTGAGCACGGAATTGCTTGAGGATGTATGGGAAAGATTAAACCGCGCATTTGCCTTTGCGATCAAATCCTTTGACGGAAGTGTTGAAGATTTTATCAAGGCATACAGTCCCAATGTGCATCTTGTAGGCAGGGTTTTTTTTCATCTTGTAGAAAACAAAAGTGATGATTATCCATTCGCTTTTATGGCAACCTATTCTACCAGGCTAAACAAGCAGGGACGCTCCAAACACCTTCCGCTTAAATATGCATTACAGGAATATAAAAATAATGAACTTCTGGAACTTCTTGCAACAGTGCATCTATCCGCAAAAAAGAGTGTGCTGATTGCAGATCTTCTTGAGACCGGAGAACTCTTTCACCCTCTTGCCTGGACAGCAAAAGATGCATTTTCTTTTCTAAAAGAAATTCCTGTTTATGAAGAATCGGGCATTTTGTGCAGAATTCCAAACTGGTGGAAAGGAAACAGATCAAGCCTGAGGCTGAATCTTAGCGTTGGTGATTCCGGACCGTCTTTTGTGGGTATGGATGCAATCCTGAATTTAAATGCGCAGTTATTTCTCGGGGACACGCGGATTTCAGAAAAAGAGGCAAAACAATTACTGGATGAATCAGAAGGGCTTGCCTTCATAAAGAACAAGTGGGTGGCAGTGGATCAGGAAAAGCTGAAGCAGACTCTGGATGCCTATGAAAAAGCAAAAACAATGGTGCATGATGATGGATTAAGTTTGAAGGATGCGCTCAGGATGCAGCTTATGCCTGAAAAGTTTCTGGGCATTGACGCTCAGGAAATAGATCACGATATTTCAAACGGAAAATGGTTGGAATCAATCACCAAAAAACTGCGTGATCCCGCTCTGATCTCTTCGGTAATGCCCGGCAAAGGATTTAAGGCAAAGCTGAGAAAATATCAAAAAATGGGATTAAACTGGCTCTATTTCCTGCATTCACTTCAGTTTGGGGCCTGCCTCGCAGATGATATGGGTCTTGGCAAAACCATCCAGGTGCTTGCGTTTTTAAATAAAATAAAAAATGATGACAAGACATCAGGAAAACCCAATAAAGCCAGCCTCTTAATAGTTCCAGCCTCTCTTATTTCCAATTGGGACAATGAGATTAAGCGATTTTCCCCTGAAATTAAATTTTATATTGCTCATTCAGGAGCGGGCATGAAGAAAAATAATGCTCCAAAAGACAAAAAATCATTAGATGCATTAGATCTTGTTATAACAACATATGCCTTGATTCAAAGACATGAATGGCTGCAATTGCATCACTGGAACTACATCATTCTGGATGAAGCGCAAGCCATTAAAAACCCGGGGACAAAACAGGCTAAAGCGATAAAAAATCTTACATCCCACAACAGGATTGTAATGACAGGAACTCCTATTGAAAACCGGCTGACAGACCTCTGGTCATTATTTGATTTTTTAAATCCGGGGCTGCTCGGCAATGCCAAAGAGTTCAAGCAATTTTCAAAGAGCCTGAAAGATGACAACTCCGGCTATTCAAGATTGCGCAAACTTATCAGTCCGTATATTTTAAGGCGTTTAAAGTCAAACAAATCAGTTATTTCCGATCTACCTGAAAAAGTTGAAATGAAAACATATGCGCCTTTAAGTAAAAAACAGGTTCTTTTATATAAGAATGTAGTTGAAGAAATAAAACAAGCAATAGTCGAGGTAGAGGGAATTCAGAGAAAAGGCCTGATTCTTTCTTCGCTTATGAAGTTTAAACAGATTTGCAATCATCCCGATCAATATCTCGGGACCGGAGGATTTGAAGAAAAAGAAAGCGGCAAATTCTTGAGACTTCGTGAAATTTGCGAAACAATATATGATAAAAGAGAAAAAGTTCTGATTTTTACCCAGTTCAAGGAAATGACAGCACCACTTAGCGATTTTCTGGCAAACATCTTTAAGCGAAAAGGGTTAGTTTTGCACGGAAGCGTGGCAATAAGCAAAAGAAAGAAAATTATTGAACAATTCCAGGGTCAAAGCTATGTTCCATTTATGGTGTTATCCTTAAAGGCAGGTGGTGTGGGGCTAAACCTGACAGAAGCAAATCATGTGATTCATTTTGACCGCTGGTGGAATCCTGCAGTGGAAAATCAGGCAACCGACCGTGTGTTCAGAATCGGTCAAAAAAAGAATGTTATTGTACACAAGTTTTTAACTAAAGGTACAGTTGAAGAAAGAATTGACATGATGCTGGAAGAAAAATCAAAATTGTCACAGGATGTTATTGCCAACACCGGTGCTGCCTGGATAACCGAAATGAAAGATGATAATCTGGTAGATCTCTTTAGATTGACGTTATAAGAGTTCGGTTAACAGTCAAATTACCACCACCACATGACCAAACACCACCAATAAACACACTATCAGCGAGAACGATCTTTTTAATGCCTGAGGCTACAACAAACAGTGTGAACAATGTGAATAAATGTGGTATCTAATTCTTTTGTCATAGCTATCCTCCTGATTTTATTATGGGTGATAAAAAATGTGAATGACCATTCGTTCAGTTTTGCAAGTGTTTCATGCTTTGTTGTGCCAGCAGGGCATGGGGGTCCTAAAGTAGTGCCTGAACGAAAACTGCTAATTTTTACAATTTCTGCGTCAGGCGCAGAATTTTAATCCTCAAAATACCCTATGTATTCTTGCGGTTAAAATTTGCTCCTTCCTTGAACTTGGAAAAATTTTCTAGTTTTCGTTCGGACACTAAAGTATAAGAAATTATTATAACTATGAAATCCGAAAAAATAAAAATACACGGCGCCAGACAACATAACCTTAAAAATATAGATGTCGAATTGCCTAGAAATAAATTAGTTATTATAACGGGTTTGTCTGGTTCAGGCAAATCAACACTTGCTTTTGACATCCTTTATGCAGAAGGACAGCGCAGGTATGTTGAATCTCTTTCTACTTATGCACGTCAGTTTCTGGAACGTATGGATAAACCGGATGTCGATCTGATTGAAGGTCTCTCGCCTGCCATTGCAATTGAACAAAAAACAGCGAGTCATAACCCAAGGTCAACTGTCGGAACAGTAACGGAAATTTATGATTATCTTCGTCTTCTTTTTGCCAGAACAGGTACACCTCATTGTTATAAATGCGGAAAGCCCATTACTTCGCAAACGCTTGACCAGATCGTGGATAAAGTCATGTCAATGCAGGAAGGGACCAAAATCATTATTTTATCCCCTCTTGTTGCCGGGCAGAAAGGAACCCATGAAAAACTCTTAAAGCGTCTTAAAAAAGATGGTTTC